>JBJTQS010000256.1:0-29675 GCA_046075765.1 Bacteroidota bacterium | reverse complement strand
TTCGTAAGACTACCGATCAAGAAATAATTGCCTTTGTACTGGCCATGCCAAATTTGGCGGAGGGTTTTCGTAAAGCAAAAGGTCGACTTTTCCCTTTGGGCTTTTTGCACCTGCTCCGCAGTTTGAAATCTTCGAAAAAGCTTGATTTATTACTTGGAGCAGTACACCCAAAACATCAAGGAAAAGGCCTTACAGCCCTTTTGGCTGTAGCCTTGATGGAAGAGGCATACATGGCAGGGATGAGGCAACTTGACAGCCATTTAATATTGGAGGAAAACAAGTTAATGTGTGCTGAAATGACTCGATTGGGGGCTGCTATCTCTAAACGATACCGGATTTATCAAAGACCTATTTGATACTGTATATCAGGACACTTGTAGTTATTATTTTAAAAACGAGATGCTTTTGAGAGTAAATTTGTAAAATAATGTCTAAACAGGCATTTTTGGATTTTTAGAAGGAATATTTGCCTATTTTTGACACAATTCATAAATTAGGACTGCCTAAATAACCACTGCATGGAAGTCCGCGCCTACGAACCCACCACAAACAAGATGAATATCCATCCAGAAAAAATAAACCTGTTGGTGGTTGACGACCACGTAATTATTCGCCGTGGACTGAAGTTTTTTTTAGATAGTCACTTTGGTATTCGAAGTTTTCACGAGGCCGATACATGTATCGCCGTAAGGGAAATAGCCATATCCTTCGAAATATCGCACATCATACTTGATTTGCAATTAAACGACGGCAATGCAGTAGAGATCATCTCAGAATTATTGGAGCAATTACCTGACTTGAAAATACTGGTCTACACTATGAGTCCTGAAGAGGTTTTCAAGTCGCGTTTAATCAAAATGGGTGTAACTGGTTTCCTCAACAAGCAAGCAGATGAGCAAACGGTCATTACTACTATGGGCGACTTCTTCTCTGGAACCTTACAAAACAGCGATCTCGTTTCAGCTAACAAGACCAACACCGACCCTTTCTCCATACTGTCTGAGCGCGAATTAACAGTAATGACTTACTTGTTGAGAGGAGAAGGCATCAAGGAAATAAGTGGAAGACTTAATTTGAAGTCAAGCACTGTAGCCACTTTCAAAGCTCGTATTTTCAACAAGCTTTCCATTGGCAACATCATCGACCTGAAGAATCTGGTTGAACTTTACAAGGGTAAAAAATAACAACCCCTTTCTAATGCCGAATCCGGTTAAGGCTATTTGTAATAAAGTGCCTTTAGCGCTTTTATTGATTATCCTGTCTTTTGCTTTTAATTTTTTTTCAGCAAAAGCTCAGGTCAAGGACGAATTCCACGTAACACAATACACTTCCAGAAATGGCTTGCCCCAAAACTCGGTGAAGTCGATGTTCATGGATGAAAACCGTTTCCTGTGGATGTCAACAGAAGGCGGATTGGTTCGATTTGACGGTTACGATTTTGACCTTTACAACACATCTAATATCAAAGGACTGACAAATGACCGGTTGGGTTACCTTGTGCCTGGAATAAATGGAGAACTATTCGCTGATGATATCGACGGCAACATCGTCAAGATTAGTGATAGCAAAGTGCGAATGGCGCACAAAGTACAAACATCACGATTTGGTGGGTATATATTACGAGGATCAACACCTGACTTAGCCTTTCTGATCAATTCCGATAAACAGCAAATTCCAGGCTTGAGAAATGACGAAGCACCCGGACTTCTAAATGTTGTACCACTGAACAAAGGATTATTTGCCATCTCTATCAAGTCTGGCATAGCTCTTTATTCAACGAAAGAAAACAAAGTGATCTTCAAAACCGAGTTTGCAGGGGGTCAAAAACTTGGTGCTCTTTTTGGACTCGATGGAATGGTTTTTTTATTCAATCAAGCAGGTGAATGCTTCATATCGTCGACTGATGGAAAAACACTGACAAGGATAAACATTAAAGGATTTGATGGACTGCCATGTTTAGATCAGAACATCATCCCAAATCACTTATGCAATCAAGCATATTTGAAATTCAAAACAAGTCTTTTCAAGTTAACTTTTGACAAACAAAGCAACACGCTTTCAGCAACATTAGTCATTGAGACACTCCCAGACAACATTTATGTTACAGGTGCATTTTTCGATTCAAAGAGCCATAGTTATTTCATTTCCACTACCACCAAAGGATTTTACATATTTCGTAAAAAGTTCATAAAAACTTTGGTTTCACCAGAGCCTGAAAACATTCAAGCCAATTGCTTTTACAGCCAATTTGAAATCGACAGTAACCGTGTTTGCGGGGGCTGGGATGCTGTTTTCAGCGAAAATGGGGTTGAAAAATCAAATATCAAGTTAGGCCAAGGGACTAGCCTGATTCAATTCATGCTCAAATACAATGGCGATAAAATTCTCTACTCACCTGGCAACACTCTCAGGACTTATGATTTAAGCACTAACAAATTCAGCCTAATTGACTCCATTGGAAGGGATTTGTTTTATGCCATGCATGATGATACAGACTCCATAATCGTATCCTCCTCATTGGGCTTATACTCTTTCAAAAATGGAAAGCTTCGACTGATTGCACAATATGGACTTAAAGGATTTAATCAGCGTGTAACTACGATATTCCGACCAGATAGTAACAGGCTCTGGTTAGGATATTGTGATGGCATATTGGAGTTTAACCAAACCTCTAAAACATTTATAAATATCCCAGAAGCCAAAGGGCTTTGTGTTCGAAATATTGAAAAAATCAATGAAACTTTATTTATAGGAACATACGGCCAGGGCATCCATGCCATACAAAACAATAAGTTTATAAAATTGCCGATCGATAATGACAATAAGCTATTGAAAACGCACAGCTTTTTGTTGGACAAGAACGGAGTTCTGTGGATGTCGACTAATACTGGATTGGTCAATGTAATCATGGGTGACTTGTTAGAATACATGCGTGACACTACTGCTACTCCCTTTTACTATTACTACGGTGTGCCTGATGGAATCTTCAATACGGAGTTCAATGGAGGATGCTCACCAGCTTATGTCCGACTAAAAAACGGTTATGTGTCTTACCCAACCATGGAAGGTTTGGTTTGGTTAAAACCTGAAGAAGCACCCCGAGACATACCCAATGAACCGATTTTGATTGACAAGGTTTTATTAAATGGCAAAGAATACAGTTTTCCTGGGAAAATAACGGTACCAAGTTACTATGATGAGGTGCAAATTTTCTTCAGTTCGCCATATTGGGGCAACATGGAGAACCTACATCTCGAGTATCGGATAATTGGGTTATTTGATACCTGGAGACCAACTGAGGGAGGCGGAAGATGGATTGACTTTGCTAACCTGAATAATGGAAATTACACTTTGCAAATCAGAAACACCGTTTCTTCAAATCGTGAGGAAGATGTTTTTTTTGAATTACCCATAGAAGTACAACCCGAGTTCTATGAAACATGGGGATTCATCATCGGATCGATTTGTGCTGGACTTATGTTGTTGTGGAGCATTTTCCGAATAAATAGCCAGCGAGTGATTAAACGAAATAAATTCCTAGAGACTCAAGTCAAGGCCCGCACAACAGACCTCCAATCATCGAACGAAACGCTTAACACCGCCGTAAAAGAATTACAGGAGAAAGAATACAAATTGCGTGAATCTATTCGAATCAAGGACAAGTTGATATCGATCATTTCGCATGACATCATCACCCCTATTAAATTCCTTTCCATTGTTAGTAAGATGTCGGGAAAGACATCTCAAGAAAATCCGGAAGGATTGAAGGAAAGTCTCGATAACATGAAACACATAGGGGCTGCCGCAGAAAAAATTTACAACAACGCCGCCAATATCTTGAACTGGATGAAGTTGCAAAACGAACTAATCAACGTAAGACCTGAAAATATCGGTTTGTGCGATTTTGTGGATGAGGTGTTGGAGCCATTCGTAGATGTCATAGACCAAAACTCCATTGAACTCGTGAATAACGTTCCCGAGGAGGAAATAATAGTATCCGACCCCAATATTCTAAAAATCATTTTGCAAAATCTGGTTAGCAACGCAACCAAACATACCAAAACAGGAAGCATAGAAATATCATCTTCGATGGATGTCAGAGGCATTCCGATCATTACCGTAAAAGATACAGGGATTGGTATTCCAGAGAAAATACTCGCAAAAATCAATACGGTTAAAAAACATGCGGTTGCAGGAGAGTTCGATGCCGACGACCCAGATACTGGAAATCAACTAGGGTACTTCATCATATTCGATTTTGCTCGACTGATAGGAGGCAGTGTTGAGATTAACAGTGAAGTTGGTAAAGGAACTGTTGTTAAAGTGGCACTCCCCCCCTGCCCCCCCCCTCGCCGAAAATCAGATTGAGTTGAGTGTGAAAAAGTAGAGGGGGTGGCTTAATCAGTAGCAGTAACAGTAACTTTTGCAGTAGCAGTAGCAGTAGCAGTAGCAGTAACAGTTGCAGTAGCAGTAGGCGGAAAGCGGCAGCAGGAGGCGGAAAGCGGCAGCGGGAGGCGGCAGAAAAACTTGTTACTTGTCACTTGTCACTTGTCACTTGTTACTTGTTACTTGTCACTTGTCACTTTTTTTCCAAACTATTTGCAAGGAAACGGTTCCTGGCGATTCGATTTTCATAGGGCGGAGTGAGTATTCTAGGTTGGCGATATTATTTGCCACAATATTGAGACTCCAACTGGTGCTCATTTGATAGCCTAACCTTAAGTCCCAAATAATAGTTCCTTTAGTATGTTCTTCGCGATACTTGATAACGCCATCGGGATAATTGGGGTTCGATTGCATATCAAAGTCATAGAAAGCCTTATCGATATTTTCCATGAAAGAATAATATCTGCAAGACCCACCAACCATTAAAGCGCCATAACGAAACTCTACATCTGCTTTTGCAAGATGACGGAAGCGATACTTTAATTGAAGATTTGAAGTATCAGTACTGGTATTTAGATATGTTAATTCTTCAGCAATAAATCCGTCTTCAGGCTCTGTAATTCCAATTACCTTTTGCGGTTGTCGAGTCTGCGGATCAATCATGGTCCAAGAGCCGAAGAAGGTCGCTTCTAGTTTCCTCCAAAGCTTGCCACCAGACATACATGTTATTTCCAAACCTTTTATTTGAGTATTGCCTGTGTTTACAAATTTGAATCCGCTTGCACCTGGCTTCCATGCGGCAAAAATGTATTCGATGGTGTTATAATATAACTGCTGGAATGCAGCAACATCTACATAACCTAACCATTTGCCGAGTTTGAGGCCTTGTCTTATTCCCAATTCGGCAGCGTTACTGGATTCGGGATCCACATCGGGATTTGGAAACACAGTGATGCCACCTGCCGAAGTGTTAATGAACTTTTCGGTGATGGTTGGATAACGATAGCCTTGGCCGTAAGAAGCGCGAATATTGGTTCCTTTGAAAGGTTCGTAATTTAATCCTCCTCTGAAAACCGGTTGCAAATCGGCATCCTCATCATTTATCTTGTAATACTCTACCCTCCCTCCTACTTGCACAATCAATTTGTCAAAAAACTTACGATCCACCTGCAAGTACAAAGCCCTGTTTCTCGATTGGTTGTTGGGCGATCCTCCAGAAGCATACAGCGCGGCACGTGAATCGGTTTGCATGGCGAATACTCCAGCTGTAAAATTGACTCCGCTATTACCTAACATGCCTGTTCCATTGGCATCCATCATGGAAGTCAACGCTTGATTAGCTTGACCATTTGAATTATTGTTATCGGTAAAGTAGAACCGCGAGCGCATCTGGTATTTGATGCCATTTCCGCTAACATAAGAGATGGACGGATCAACATAAAACATCAGAAAATCATTTGTAGTGATGGAGCCTGGATAGGCACGATATATGCGATCCTCACCATCACCCCAAACCAATGAAAAGTTGTTGTGTCCAGCCATAGCGTTTCCGCTTAAGCCAAACATGAATCGCTTCAGCTTTTTAGTATAGGTGAAATTCAAACGACCGGTTCGCTCCGCTACATCAGCATTATCTAAAGTATCTGCAGCAAAAGGAAGACTGGGGTCTGGAATATACGGACCGATATATCCATGATCGTAATTCACCATGCCACCGATCAAAAAACTATCTTCTTCTTTTACGCCACCGTGTACAAATGACACACCTGCAAAAGGCGCGAATAAACCTCCCCACCATTTAGCATTTCGGTTTTCAGGAGTCCTATAGGTACCCAAGAAGCTTCGTACTGTGGTGTGAATGGAGTCTTCCGGCATTTTAGTCAAGAAATTAATGGTGCCGCTTAACGCGGATGAGCCATAGAGTACGGAAGATGCACCTTGCAACACTTCCACCCTACCGATGCTTTCAGTGGGGATGAAAGACCATTCTGTTCGTCCAGCATCTCCTGTCAATAACGGAAGTCCATCCACAATAGTGGCTACCCTACTACCCACGCCAAAACTGAATCCGCTGCCTCCTCTTATTTGAGGTTCTTCATCCAGCACCGTAAGTCCAGGCACCAACTCCATGGCGGCTTTTATGTTAACTGTGTTGCGATTTTCCAATTGTTTAGCCGACAAGGTTTGCATGGAAACCGTTGACTCGCGAACAGGCTGACCATATCGGGTAGATGAAACCACAACTGCATCCATATCCTTAGCAATCACCGAAAGCTTGAACACATGGTTTAATGGAGCGCCATCAATAAACTTCTGTAAAAAAAATGTATCGCTTTTCATACCCAAGTAGGAAGCCACAACCATTTTCGCGTCTGACTGAAGATTGATAGAATACGTGCCATCGGGCTTAGAGACATCACCATACTTGCCGGGATATACTACAATGGACGCACCTGGCAACGCCATAGCATCGGATTTATCAATAACACTTCCCGACAACCGATTTTGTTGTGAAAATGCAGTTAATGATGATGCAACTAAAAAGGATAATGAAAAAAAGGCGACCGAAAAAAAACGCATCAGATCAAAGCTTGATAAACCTGGCTGATTTAAATTGACCATCGTTGGAACGAAGAGACAAAATATAAGTTCCTTCAGGTAGCCATTGAACATTCAATAGCTGATCTGACGAATTCAATTGCGTTTCAAAAAGTGTTCTGCCTGTTAAATCCAATATTTGACTATGGAATCCATGATGATCTACCAATCGGATAAAATCTGTAACGGGATTTTGAGGTAACAATATCTGGTTTGATTGCAAAGTGTTGTTCAATGAAGACGAGGGATTAAACACCAAGCTGATGTCATCCACAAACAAGGCACTGTTCACCACGGGATTTGTACCGTCGCTGCTACTTAAAATCCAATAAGAGTTTGTTGGTGTAGCAGTAG
Organism: Bacteroidota bacterium; assembly: GCA_046075765.1. Classification (GTDB taxonomy): domain Bacteria; phylum Bacteroidota; class Bacteroidia; order AKYH767-A; family OLB10; genus JALRAP01. The sequence goes on along the minus strand of JBJTQS010000256.1, from coordinate 22,337 downwards.
AGAAATAAGTGATAGGAGCGGAAAACCTCGTGTAGCTGGAAACAGCTGAATTGGGAGTACAAAGTTTTACAAACCCTATCGTGTCACCTGCCGCACCTTGCAATACGAATTGAAAGAAACCGGAGTCGGATGCTGATGCCGGGTTGTATTTATACCAACCGGTGATACTATCAGGTCGAAGTGTGTAGGGAATACCACCGGTGACTCCGTAAGGAGGTGTTGTAATCAGCGTTGCCGTGCTGGCGATTCCATTCGCCGTAATGCCGAAAACCGAACGAGTTGTCAGTTTCATAGCATACGTTCCAGTATGTATATCGGCAGCAGCTGTTACCCTTGAACATGTTAGAATACCCAGAATGGCCGTTTGTGAATTCAAATTATTCCAACCATCAGGATTGAAATAATTACCAGTCTGAGACCAGTTCTCAAATCCAGGATTGGGTGTTGGGTTTTGAGCGAAGGTGTTTACCACAATAAATAAAAGAAGCAATGTCGTAGAAGTCAGTTTCATAGCCATATGATTTGAAACAAAGTTAAAAAACTCCCGACAGCAACCAAATACCATAAAAAAGGGACCCAAAGGATCCCTATGTTTTTGTGGTTGATACTATGCTTATCCGTTCAACGCTTCTGCACCGGCAACGATCTCTAGGATCTCGTTGGTGATGGCTGCTTGGCGGGCCTTGTTGTATTGGAGTTTGAGCTCCTTTATCAATTCCCCGGCATTATCAGTAGCCTTGCTCATAGCGGTCATACGAGCACCGTGTTCGCTGGCATTGGAATCAAGCACGGCTTTGTATAGTTGTGTTTTAACTGCCTTTGGAATCAAATCGATTACGATTTCAGACTGGCTGGGCTCGAAAATGTAATCTTTGCCGGTCTTTGACTTTTCATTGGCCGAAGGTGGAGCAATAGGCAACAGTTGCTCACATTCCACATATTGTACAGCAGCGTTCTTGAATCGGTTGTACACTAACATCACCTGGTCATATTGACCTGCGATGAAACCATCCATCAAACCCTGAGCCACAGCTGCAACTGGAGCAAATGAAATGTTGTTGAATATGTCGTTATGTTGACCCGCAAAAACCTGGGCATTTTTACCGTAAAAATCGCTAGCCTTCTTACCGATGCATAGGACTTTCACATCACCTTTTACGCGTTGAGCAGCATAAGTATCGTTCAGCAAACGGTTAACCGTACGAATGATGTTGGAGTTGAAAGCACCGGCCAATCCACGATTGGAAGTAACAGCTACAATCAAAATCTTATTCACTGGACGAGCCTTGGCAAGCGCTCCACTTCCAGAGGTGTCTACGCTGCCCGCAACATTTTCCAGGATCTCGCGCAACTTGGATGCGTATGGACGCATCTGGGTGATGGCATCCTGAGCCCTACGCAACTTGGCTGCCGAAACCATCTTCATGGCCTTGGTGATTTGTTGGGTAGAGTTTACCGAGGTAATCCTTAAACGTACTTCCTTGAGGTTTGCCATTTCCTGGTATTGTAGTGTTGGGTACTAGCTTATTTTTTGGTAGCGTAACGACTCACGAGTTCTTTGGCTACACGCTCCAAAGTTCCAGTGATGGTATCATTGAATTCGCCCTTTTTCAATGCTGTAAGCACATCCTTGTGTTGTGCATCAAGCACGTTCAGGTAGTCGGCTTCGAAAGCTTTAACATCCCTAACTGGCACATCGCGCAAGAGCCCTTTGGTTCCGCAGTAAATGATCGCAATCTGTTTCTCAACAGTGAGGGGTGAGTATTGACCTTGCTTCAAGATTTCAACGTTGCGAGAACCTTTGTCGAGTACAGCTTTAGTGGCAGCATCCAAATCAGATCCGAACTTAGAGAAAGCCTCCAACTCACGGTACTGGGCTTGGTCAAGCTTGAGGGTACCTGCCACTTTCTTCATCGACTTGATTTGAGCGTTACCACCTACACGTGATACGGAGATACCTACGTTGATGGCAGGACGAACACCTGAGTTGAAGAGGTTAGCTTCCAAGAAAATCTGACCATCGGTGATCGAAATCACGTTAGTAGGAATATAGGCTGATACGTCGCCTGCTTGCGTTTCGATAATGGGAAGAGCGGTTAGAGAACCTCCACCTTTCACTTTTCCTTTGAGGGACTCTGGAAGGTCATTCATGTTGGATGCAATGGCATCAGAATCGATAACCTTGGCAGCGCGCTCCAACAAACGAGAGTGTAAATAGAATACGTCGCCAGGATAGGCTTCACGTCCGGGAGGACGACGCAACAATAAGGATACTTCACGATAAGCTACTGCCTGCTTGGAAAGATCATCATAAACGATCAAAGCAGGTCGACCTGTATCGCGGAAGTACTCACCGATTGCGGCACCAGCCATTGGGGCAAAGAATTGCATTGGAGCTGGATCAGATGCAGTAGCCGATACGATAACGGTATATGGCATGGCTCCGTTCTCCTCCAAAGTCTTCACGATATTGGCAACAGTTGAACCTTTTTGTCCTACTGCAACATAAATGCAATAAACGGTTTCACCGCGCTCGTAAAATTCCTTTTGGTTGATGATGGTGTCGATTGCCACAGCTGTTTTACCAGTTTGGCGGTCTCCGATGATCAACTCACGCTGACCACGGCCGATAGGAATCATGGCGTCGATCGCTTTGATACCGGTTTGAAGCGGCTCTTTTACAGGCTGGCGGTAAATTACACCAGGTGCTTTGCGCTCGATAGGCATTTCAACGAGTTCACCTTTGATAGGACCTTTACCGTCGATTGGATTTCCCAAGGTGTCAACCACACGGCCTACCATACCTTCGCCCACGTTGATGGATGCGATTTTACCGGTACGCTTTACGGTGTCGCCTTCGCGGATATCGTTAGATTGACCCAATAACACCGCACCTACGTTATCTTCTTCGAGGTTAAGAACGATGCCCTTGAGGCCGTTTTTGAATTCAATCAATTCACCCGATTGCACCTTGGTGAGACCATAGATGCGCGCGATACCATCGCCCACCTGGAGCACGGTTCCCACTTGTTCGAGTTCGGTGTCGGACTTGAAGCCGGCAAGCTGCTGTTTGAGGATTGCCGATACTTCGTCTGGTCTTACTTCTGCCATTGTGATTGGGGTTGAAATGCGGTTACTGTGAAATTTTGTTCAAATCAATAATCTTTAACATACAGATTGTCTTTGAAGTCCTGCTTCAAAGCATGTAGTTTACGTGCCACGGAAGTATCTACCTGACGATCGCCCCAACGAAGTATGAAACCACCGATGATTGATGGATCAACCTTTTCCTTGAGCACGATCTGGTCGGAAGAGTTTTTGGCGATGAGCTCCAGCATTTGGTTGCGTAATGCATCATCAGCAGGAACGGCGGTTGTGAGTGTGGCTACTTGACGGCCTTTGAATATATCGTAAAGCTCTAAAAACGATTGAGCGATATCTTCTATGTAATATTCTCTCTTTTTGCGGGTGATGATCATGAAAAACTCAAGTGTCATCTGTTGTACCTTGCTTCCAAAGAGCTCCTTCAATACGTTTTCTTTCTTGTCTGTATTGATAACTGGGCTCTTAAAGAATTGAGCCAATTCCCTGCTACCACGGATGGCCGAGTGTACATAAAGCATGTCGTTATGGATTTGGTCCACAACATTACGCTCCACACCCAAGTCGAGCAACGACTTGGCATACCTTCTAGCTACTTTAGTTTCAGCCATGGTGGAATTAGTTCATTTTAACGTCTTTCAGCAAGTCTTGTACAAGCTGCTTCTGCTTTTCGTCTGAAGACAATTGCTGACGGATAACCTTCTCAGCGATTTCAATGGAAAGGTTGGCCACTTGGTTTTTAAGTTCCGTGATGGCAGCCATTTTCTCGTTGTTTATCTGCTCACGTGACAATCGCGTTAAGCGGTCTGCCTCTTCAGTGGCTTTTACGCGCGCTTCATTGATGATGGATTCCTTTGCATCGCGAGCCTCTTTCAAAATCAGGTCACGTTGATTGCGGGCTTCAGCCAAAAGCTTTTCATTATCGGCTTTCAGGTTAGCCATTTCCTCTTTTGCCTTTTGAGCGGCGTTGAGTGCATCGGCAATGCTTTTTTCACGCTCATTCAAAGAACCTAGAATGATAGGCCATGCGAATTTTTTCAGCAAGAATACAATGATGCTGAACGACACCAGCATCCAAAAAACGAGGCCGAAGGCGGGTTTGACTAATTCCATCTTGGTGAGTATTGAGATTTCTTAATTGACTTTTAAAATCCTGCCGTTGGGCCAAGCGCTTTCACGGCAGGATGTGATTGTGTAGATTGATGGCTTACTTGAAAACAACAAGAAGACCAACAACCATTGCGAAGAAGGCAGCACCTTCAACAAGAGCCGCTGTAAGGATCATGTTGGCACGGATGTCGCCTACAGCCTCAGGTTGACGCGCGATAGATTCGAGAGCCGAACCGCCAATGCGGCCGATACCCATACCTGCTCCAACGGCAGCTAGACCAGCGCCAAGTGCGGCAACACCGTAGCCTAGTCCAAGACCGGCAACTTCATTCGCTTGCAATAAGATGGTTGATAACATAGGATTGATTTTTATGGATTAAAATTGGTAATGCGAAGGTTTAATGATGATCATGATGAGGCTCCTCAACCGCGGCTCCGATATAGATGGCTGAGAGCAGTGTAAATACATAGGCTTGCAAGAATGCTACAAGCAATTCCAAGCAAGTCATGAACACTGTGAAGGAGATTGACAGTATGGAAACTCCGAAACCGGCACCAGCTCCCATTTCTCCAAATATGAATATGAGACTGAAGAATGATAGCGCAATGATGTGACCAGCTGTGATGTTGGCAAACAATCGGATCATCAACACGAAAGGACGAAGGAATATTCCGAGTATCTCGATGGGTGTCAACAAAACCAAAACCCAACCTGGCACTCCTGGCATCGCCAAGATGTGATGCCAATAGTGTTTATTGCCATTCACCAATACAAGAACAAATGTGATGGCCGCCAGTGTAAGCGTAACCGAAATACTTCCCGTCAAGTTGGCACCTCCCGGGAAAATCGGAACCAATCCCATGAGATTGTTCAACCAGATAAAGAAGAAGGCCGTCAACAAGAACGGCAGGAACTTCTGGTATTTCTTTTCGCCTATTGAAGCCTTAGCGATATCATCTCTAACGAAAATCACCAACGGTTCTATGAGGCTTTGCAAACCACGAGGAGCTTGAGAGGGACGGGCTTTGTAAGCCTTGGCAACAGACAAGAATATATAAAGCAGTATGAAAACGCTAACAAAAAGGGAAACCACATTTTTGGTAATAGAGAAATCCCAAAGTGAAGCAGTAACTACTTCATCAATGGTAGCTTCCTCGGCAGAGCCTGAGAGCTCGTTAACAGCAACCAACTTTTTGTCTTTAAGAGCATAGCCTTTGTATACATCGTGACCATGGTGGAACGATGAAGACATGAACATATCGAAGCCACGGCTTGAGTAAACAACAACGGGTAAGGGGATTGATACGGATTCATGTCCTTCACCCCAGAGGTGCCAATCGTGGGCATCTGTGATGTGATCGGTAATCATCTTTCCCGGGTCGAACTTGGCACCAGGCTCTCCACCACCTGCCAATGCATTGGAAGATGTGGAAATGAAAATTATGAGAAGCAGCAGCGAAACGACGCTTTTTGCAAAATGGTTATGGTTAACAAAAGATCGCATTTTCCGTAGGCTGGAGGTGGCTCTTAATTTCGGGTGCAAAGGTAAAAACCATACCCGAGAAAAAGTAGTGCAATGACTCTTTTTACCCAAAGGGCACATTAATAGAACAAAACACTGTATGCCAAGTCATTAAAAATAAATTGGCGGGAGTCCGATAGTTATCGGACCGATAGTTATCGGACCTATAGTTATCGGACCTATAGTTATCGGACCGATAACTATCGGACGGGAGCAGGAGGCGGCTCTAGTACCAGTGGAAGTACCAGTAGTTGTGGATGTAGGTGTAGCAGTAGTAGATAGCGGTAACGGGAGGCGGTTCTAGTACCAGTTGCAGTAGCAGTAGCAGTGGCTATCACTGTAGATGTTGCTGTGGCAAATAGCGGTAGCGGAAAGTGGTAGCAGGCAGCGTGAAGCGGTAGCCTGAAGTGCAACTTGTTACATGTTACTTGTTACTTGTCACTTTACTTATCGCAGGGCTCATGGCGGCGCTTGATACTTGTACTGCTACTGCTATTAGTACAACTGGCATCAAGCCTGCTTACGGCTCGGACCGAAACTCTTAAAGGAAAACCAAACCTCCAATACCGTGTATAGAAGGTAAACGATCAAAAAGTTGAAAATGAATCCGAAAGCCTGTTCTCGATTGAGCAAAGCAAACACCACCATAATGACCATGAAAGCAAAAAGCTTCAAGGCTGAGGTAAGCATGAAAGCTCGAACAAATGCCTGTCCACTCACAGCAGCTGCGGCCGACAATCGGTTGTGAATTAACCAGGATGTACCGATTGCCAACAATTGAATTCCCCAAAATGCATGAAACACCGCTTTTGTGGGCATCACTGACTGCAAGTATGACAACCCCAGATAAACGGGCAGCGAAAAAAGAAACAGCAATAGTAAGAATGGTATTCGCGAGAGTTTGTCAGTGACGTTCATTTTTAAAACTTTTGAAGAAATACACCATAGACATTACCACCGACAGTAAACTTAACAGCAAGGTAAATACAGGAACTTTTAGATGGAGCCATGCATCCAATTTTACACCTCCATAAGTAGCAGCAAAAATGAAAACGGCGATCTGAATCCCGATCGCCGAATAACGTGCATAGTCGTTAAGCTGTTTTTTCTTTGGGTTTGAGTTCCTGTGGTTTGTCGACATTTTTTATATCCTTGATCAAAGGCCCCATGTGACAATTTCCAGAGAAACTTGCTCCCACTTCAACCACCAATTTTCCTGTTATGATATCTCCATTTATACGGGCTGTCGATTTCAAGAATAACAGTTCATTTACGGTAGTCTTTCCCTTTACTGTGCCGGAAATATCAGCGTTTTGACAAACAACATCCCCTTGAACCTGACCAGTAGAACCAACCACCACTTTCGATTTGGAAGTAACAGAACCCATAATAATACCATCAATGCGCAAATCTCCGTTAGCATTGATTTGACCTTCAATGGTTGTACCTTGACCTATAATGTTGATAGAGCCACTTTGCTCTGATCCTCCTATGCCAGACTTAGATTTCAAGTTTTCAAACATGGCTGGTGGTTTTTTCTTTGTGTGATTATTTAAGCAAAACTACGTTAGTTGAAACAAAATATCAATTTCAGTCCAAGCAGGTTATTGGTGATAGTTATCGTTGTAGAAAACCTCATAACCAGCCAGATCCCGTGTTTGAACTAACAAAAGCATGTTTTCAGGTGTGATAATCAATGGATTAACATACGACATATCAATATCTTGCAACGCCTCACTATCGTCCAATATGCCCTCCAAATACCCTTTGGCCATGGACATGTTATCGAATTGGCGAACCATGACAAATTGGTTTTCAACACCAATGAATGAGTTGCTAATCTGAAGGTTCTTAACGCTATAGAATTTGTTATGGTAGTTTGATAAGGCCACCTTCACCTCATTACTTCCAACGGTATTGTTGTTGGGAAATACAAAAATCACATACTGTACAGTGTCTTTGGCCATTTTAAACGGTGTTGCAGGCTTTTTAGGACCGGACTGACCAACTTCTTCAAGTGGCTGGGCTGCAGAATCGCGAGTACCATACATAGATGGATTTATCAATGCCAATATCTCTTTGGCTCTTATGGAAACTGTGTCGGAAGGATAAGACGCAACCACCTTTTTGAGTGCTACTTCAAATTCTTGCACAGAAGCCGAGCGACCAACTGCCAATGCTGCCAATAACTCAAATCGTGGAGCCAGCTCACTGCCCGGAAAAAGCGAGTCGGCCATAGATTTACGATCTATCACATCCTTATATTGACGATTAATGTAGGCTTTATAGGTGGTTTCATAATAAACACGCTGGAGAGCGGCCTTTTTCTCCAAGTCCTTGTAATACTCCGGATTCAAAATAAGCCTTGCATATTCTGAGTCGGGATACCCCGTTAAAAGCATGTTTTTGTATTTGTCGGCCGAAGCTTGGTCATCCAGAAGCAAATACACCCTGTACAAATTGTACATAGATGGAAGCTTGTAGGAGTTTTCTGGATATCTATTCAGGAACACTTCGAATGTGTTAGCCGATGCCTTGTAATCCTTTAACTGCTCCTTGTATATGAGTCCAACATTATAATACGCTTCTGCAATACGGATGTTGGAGCTATCCAGCTTGGCTGATGATGTGGGTAGGTTATCTAGGTATTGCTTGCGCTTTTTCGCATTGTTAGCGGCAATAATTGAATCCCTAACGGCAGGATCAACCCTATCCAACGTATCCTCCTGCTCTTCATTTTCATCGCCTTCAATACTTGCCAATGAAGCTTTGTTAGAACGCCGCCAATTATCTTCCAGTTTTCGGTTCCCCCAAATCTTGATGAATTCATTGAACCCGAAGCTAATAGCTGAAGGATTTGAAAAATACCAACCACCTTGAGCTGAAGCCGGGGTGTTGGAGTTGTTTCTGCCAACCCCGCCTGGATCACCCGACTCCAACTTTGCAGCCTCTTTCTGTGCTTGTTCCCGTTCTTTTTTCTCTTTCATGGCGGCCTCACGAGCCTTGTTTTCCGCTTCTATCAGTGAGTCTACATAGGCCTCGCGTTGCGAGCTGCCCATATTGGCCAAGAACTGGAGGCTATCCTCCTGTTGGATGATATTTAAATACGAAATCAGCTTGGTAAGGCTGTTGCGGGTATTGATAATGGTAGGATAATCAGGATGGTCTTGAGTGATAGATGAAGCTGTGCTGTCGTAGTAAGCTTGCGCCAATTTGTAGTCGGGCTGTTTGAAATAAATTTCAGCCAGTTTTAAATAGGAAAGCGCCTTTTGGTTTACGTTACTGGTGCTACTGGCTATTGATTGTTTCAAGAAATCGACCGCCTCGGGAATATTATTTTCTCGAATGGAAATTTCCGCCAAAGCGTAATAAATCTGATCTAGGTAGTCGGTGTTCTTTTCATCCTTCAGCATTTTCTCAAGAAAGGCGCGGATTCCTTTACCCTCTTCTGAGTTCAAGTCAATGCAACGGGCACGGTTAACTTTCGCATTGAACAAAACCTCGTAAGTGGGCTTCAGTTTCATAACCCGGTCATATGCCACAACCGCCTTTGGGCAATCACCTGTTTTGTTGTAAATCTGTCCAAGTATGAAAGCATAACGAACACGATCAGAACGCTTTTTAGAAACTGCAATGGCCTTATCCAAAGCTGCAGCAGCTTCTTTGTAGTCGTTCATGAATAAAAAATACTGAGCATGTACCGCATGAAACATGGGTTTCAATTGGGTGGGCATTTTGGGGTCGTCTCGCAGTGATGATAACAGGTACTGCGCATCAGGTGTCTTGCCCAACCGAAGATAACACTGGGCTAACCAAAGTAAGGCCTCGTATTTTTCGGGATAATCACGGAATTGGGCCGCCACAAAGTTGAAAGATTCAATTGCGGTCCACGTCTCATATTTGAAATACTGGGCTTGTCCGATTATCAAATACGACTTAGGAATCCATTTATTGCGCTCCCTACCCTCAATATCCATGGAATGACGCTGGATCACAATAGAAACCTTCTTGATCGCGGCATCCATTTCGGGGTAAATGCCTTTAGCGGCACCTTCATCCCCATGAGGGAAAACCGACAAAATACGATCGTATTGGTCAGGCTTAGCGGTGGCCAAAGTCTTGGCCCCTTCTTTTATTTTTTCCCTAGCGTTGAAATAACCGTTATAATGGGCCAAGGTCTTGTGATACGCCCTGGAGGTGAACTTATTTTTCTTAACCGAACACGAGCTTGTGACTAAAAAGGTCAAGGATACCGTAAGTATCAGCAGAAAACGCATCGAAGAAGAAAACAAGTGTCTATTAAGTCGATTCATTAAAACTCGGAAGGTGCAGGAATATTGTGTTAACCTAAATCGGCTGTAACGCATAAATTTGTGATATTTGCAACACACCTTACCTAACTGCAAATTTAGCGATTGTTTTTATCTTAACCAATTCCAAAAGACCACTTTGGAAAAACCCAGGAAGAAAATTGTCCGCAAGCTGAAAAGCGTTTTCAGGTTGGTTATTTTGAATGACCAAACCTTTGAGGAAAAGCTTTCCATACGCCTAACCCCCATGAACGTGTTTGTTTTTGCAGGTACGCTCATTATTTCACTGATCACCTTCACGATTTACATCATTGCCTTTACCCCGCTCCGAGAGTATATCCCAGGTTATGCCGACGTGAATATGCAACGTAACGTTGTACTTCTGGCCTCGAAAACGGACTCTCTAAGCAGGCAATTGGAATCGAGGGACCGCTATTTAGCTAATCTTCAGGCCGTGATAAGCGGGGCCATACCTGCGGACCAAATCAAAAAACCCGTCGACAAATCAGCACGTTACGATACCATTGACATTCCCGGAGCTTCTCCTGCTGAGAATAATCTGCGCGAAGAGATGGAATCCCGTGACCGATTTTCGCTCTATGCCGAAAGGGCCGTCAACGAAGGTAGCCTCGCCAACTTTCTGTTTTTCGCTCCAGTTAAAGGCATTGTCACCTCTGAATTCAGTCCTAAAATCAAACATTTCGGGGTTGACATTGTTGCATCTGCCAACGAAGTAATCAAAAGCACCCTCGACGGCACCGTGATATTCAGCGATTGGACCTCAGACACCGGCTATGTAATCGCCATCCAGCATGGCAACAACATCTTCTCCGTTTACAAACACAACTCAGCACTGTTGAAGTCGGCAGGTGATTTCGTAAAAGCAGGCGAAGTAGTCGCCATCATCGGTGATAGCGGAGAAACCAGCAACGGCCCGCATTTGCATTTCGAACTTTGGTACAACGGTATGGCCGTTAACCCCACCGAATACATTGCTTTCTGATCGTGGAACAAAAACGCAAAATAGCCATCTTAGGTTCTACGGGATCTATCGGTACTCAAACACTCGAAGTTATTAGCGAGCAGTCTGAACACTTCCAAGTTGAACTGTTGACTGCTGGGAACAACTATGAATTATTAATTGACCAGGCCAAACGCTTCAATCCCTCTACAGTTGTTATAGGCAATAAAGACCACTTGTATCTTGTAAAGGCAGCTCTCGAGCCGTTGAACATACACGTTTATGGAGGCCACGAGTCCATCGTACAATGCATGGCCTCCGATGCCATCGATACGGTGGTAACTGCATTGGTAGGCTACTCCGGATTGGAACCTACATTGGAAGCAATTCGAAATGGCAAAACCATAGGCTTGGCTAACAAGGAAACCTTGGTGGTGGCTGGCGAACTGGTGACTTCCTTGGCATCATCCAAAGGGGTCAACATTTTTCCAATCGATAGCGAGCATTCAGCCATCTTCCAATGCCTTTTAGGAGAGTGGCACAATCCCATCGAAAAGATCTACTTGACCGCCAGTGGAGGACCTTTCCGAGGTAAGGACCGGAATTTCCTTGAAACTGCAGGACCAGAACAGGCTCTCAAACACCCTAATTGGTCTATGGGAGCTAAGATCACCATCGACTCCGCATCTCTGATGAACAAGGGATTGGAAATGATTGAAGCGCGATGGTTGTTCAATTTAAAACCTGAGCAGATCGATGTGATCGTGCACCCCCAGTCGATCATCCACTCCATCGTTCAATTCCAAGACGGTTCTATGAAAGCCCAAATGGGTTTACCCGACATGAAATTGCCGATTCAGTTCGCCATGGGATATCCCAACAGGCTCAAATCGCAGTTTCCCAGATTCGACTTCCTGAAGTTTCCCAGCCTTACTTTTGAGCCGCCCGATATGGGAACCTTTCCTTGCTTGAGGATTGCCATAGAGGCGATGGAAACCGGTGGCAACGCTCCATGCGTGATGAATGCAGCCAATGAAATTGCCGTTGATGCTTTCTTGAACAAGAGGATAGGATTCAACCAAATCCCTGAGGTAATCAACGCCACATTGGCCAAGGCGACTTTCGTTGCCAAACCCACTTTCGAAGATTATGTTTCAACCGATCGCGAGAGCAGGATAATAGCCACTGAAATGACTACTTCCAATCGCAATACCATTAACTTCACACCCTCCAACACGAACAACTGATAAATTATGACGGGATTGATCATGGCCGCCCAGCTGATTCTGGGACTTTCTATTCTGGTAGCACTTCACGAGCTTGGCCACTACTTGGCAGCACGCGCTTTCGGAATCCGAGTAGAGAAATTCTACTTGTTCTTTGACGCCTGGGGTTTTAAGCTTTTCAGCTTCAAACGCGGAGATACCGAATGGGGCATTGGCTGGTTGCCTTTCGGTGGATATGTCAAAATTTCGGGAATGGTTGACGAATCCATGGACAAGGAACAAATGGCACAACCACCACAACCCTGGGAGTTCAGATCAAAACCAGCATGGCAGCGATTGATCGTGATGATTGGTGGAGTTGCGATGAATGTGATACTAGGCATCCTCATTTTTTCTGCTAGCCTTCTAGTCTATAAAGGGGAATATCTGCCAAACAGCGAAGTCAAAAACGGAATTGTAGCATATAAACTCGGCAAACAACTCGGCTTGGAGGACGGTGATAAAATCACAGCCATCAACGGAAAGCCATTTGAACGATTCGATGACCTGCGCACATCCAAAGTGGTATTTGGTTCCGTATTATCGGTAAACCGTAATGGTCAAAATGTAGAGATTGTTGTTCCAGATGATTTTTACAAGCGCGTTTCAGCCGAAGGACAATCGAGCTTCCTTGGAACAGGTAAGCTGTATTATGATGTATCATTGGTGGATGAAGGCGGTAGTGCCTTTTTAGCAGGCTTGAAAAAAGGCGACCAAATAATTGCCATCAATAATGAACCCATTTCCGCCGGAAGCGATCTGCCTAAGAAGCTATCAGAACTCAAAGGCAAAAAAGTAAATCTAAGCGTACTGAGAAACGGCGAAATAGTAGAAGTATCGCCAATGGTTAACAACGAAGGTAAGATCAGTGTAGGTTACACTACCGCAGCAGAAATTGACAAGTCGTATAAAATGGCTCCCATCACCCCTATGCTGGCATTTTCATTTGGAACTGCAGATGCCTGGGAGGCATTGGTGTCGAATATCAAAGGGCTTGGTAAGATTTTTTCTGGAGAGGAAAAAGCATCCGACTCGCTGCAAGGCCCTATCGGAATTGCTCAGATCTATGGCGGAACTTTCAATTGGGAGTGGTTCTGGCGAATCACCGGTTTACTCTCCATGGTACTTGCATTCATGAACATGTTACCGATACCTGCTTTGGATGGAGGACATGTCATTTTCCTCACGATAGAGGCCATTACACGTAGAAAATTCAGCGACCAATTCATGGAAAGGGCCCAGGTTGTGGGTATGGTGATATTACTTGGACTGATGGTATTTGCTGTTGGAAACGACGTTTGGAAGCATATCCTGAACTAAAAAGATGTTTAGAACGATATTCGTATTCTTGGCCATCTTGGTTGCATTTAAAGCAACCGCCCAACCTACAACTCAGTCATCAGACACCGTTCGGCGATCGAATGTGATGTTGATACCTTATGATGAACGTTACTACTTATCCGATGCCGACCGAGAGATTTCCGAAAACTCCATTGCACTGCCCGACCATTTCCGAAAATATTTCAGGTTCCAAGTAGATCGAAACGTTCAACGATATGTGAGTCTAAACTACCCTTGCATTTCCCTGCTGAACGACACTGCTGATGAGCTGGAAGAAACCATGTATCAGATCCTTTCCAAAACAGGTTATCGTTATGAGAAAGTGATACCTGTTGAGCCTGCCATCAACAGACTATTGGACATGGAAATCAAACTGAAGGAGCAAAACGACAAACATGCCGATTCCAAAACAGCAACTATGTACATTCCCGTTAAAAAGGATGCCATGTACATGCACGCCATAGTGCGGGATGGCGAGAAACTATTCCAAAAGTTGCGCAACCAATACCAGGTAGATTACTTTGTTTTTCTTACGCAATTTGAAATCAAAACGAATTACTCCAGTTGTATTGATATCGCCAATCGAATATTCAAAAGGGAAGTCATGTTGCACTTCACTGTTTACGATGCCACAGGAAAAGTAGTAGCTGGAAGTTATGCTACAGCCCACATCCCATCCGATCGCAATGAAGCCAGCATGATTTCTGGACAGTGTTTTCCGGAGCTGGCAAAATACATTGCAGCTTGTTTACCCTAACTATTCCACCATCAACCTGCGTATGCAATGGTTGCCGGAATCAGTCACAAAAAACTCCCCTTCCAATAGTCCAGACACTATGGAAAAAGGGATGTTGAATTTAGCTATGTTTCCAATTCCATCCTGAAAACCAGGCACCCCATTACCAGCCAACAATTCCGCAGAACCATCGGGAAAAACCAGTCTGATAGCATGGTTATTTGCATCGGCAACCAATAGTTTTCCCTGAAGCCATGCCATGCCTGTGGGCGCATTGTATGTGGGAGATAAGCCGTTTGCAAATCCAGCTATTCCGGTTCCCGTTAATGTAGTTACGGTTGCATCCATTAAGCGGACACGCCGAATATTATGGTTTGCAGAATCGGATACCATCAAATTGAAAGTAGAATCGAGCGCCAAAGCATAAGGCGTATTAAAACTTGCTGAAGCGCCTACACCATCCGCATTCCCAGATACTGCACTCCCAGCAAAGGTGGATACCACTTGAAACTGTGAAAGCTTCCGTATGCAGTGATTGCCAACCTCTGCTATATATAGATTCGAAAAGTTGGGCTCGAATGCTACTGCAGCCGGCTCATTCAATCTGCACGAAAGGCCAGGGCCATCCACAAACCCAACAATGCCGGGAATGCCCGCCACCGTGCTGACGATACCATTGGAAGTGACTTTTCGGATACAATGATTGTTACGGTCGGCCACATAAACCTCTTTGGTAAATGGATTGAAGGTAACACCAGTGGGCTGATTGAATTGCGCAGTATTTGCGGATCCATCCAAATGTCCGGGAGAACCTGTTCCGGCTAATGTAACAACCGAGCCGCCTGGTGATATCCTACGGATAACATGATTCATCCTATCTGCTACCATCAAGTTCCCCAATGAATCAGACACGATGCCGGCGGGAAAATTGAATTTCGATTGTAGTCCTGCACCATCCACCATTCCCGGAGTGCCTGGAATACCTGCATAAGTTGAAACGGATGCCGTATAGGTGAAATGAAATATTGGACCCGATGCACCGCCCGAAAGTCCAGCCACGGAAACAGGACCCGTTCCGGCGCGAGGCGGCACCACTATTCGCACAATGGTATCATTGGCAAAGATGATTGTTGCACGCTTTCCGTTCACATAAGCCTTGAGAATAGATAAATCGCTACCAAAACCAATACCGGAAATTGAAACCGTATCGCCACGTTTACCAGCATCGGGCTGAATGGAAAAAATGACTCCTTGGAAGTCCTCCACATCAATAGGTTCATCCTTTCTGCAAGCTGCAAAAAGCATAGTAACCAAGCATAAAGGAATCATCAAACGCATGCCCACAAAGTAAATGAAATAGAAGCGTTTGATAGTAGTCAGTGGTGTGGAATGCCTACTTTTGCACTGCAATGGGCAACTTGAGTTTAGATTCGATTAAAAAGCCGGTAAATCAGGAAATGGCGGCATTTGAAGGCCACTTTCGTGAAGCCATGCGCTCGAAGGTGCCTTTGTTGGATGTTATCATGCGATACATCTTGCGTCGCAAGGGTAAGCAAATGCGGCCAATGTTTGTGTTCCTAACTGCAGGCATGTGCGGTGGCATCCGAGAAGAGACCTACCGCGGAGCCTCCTTGATCGAATTACTACACACCGCAACCTTGGTACACGATGATGTGGTAGACGATTCCTCGATGCGAAGGGGTTTCTTCTCCATCAATGCGCTGTGGAAAAACAAAATCGCCGTTTTGGTTGGCGACTACCTACTGTCTCGCGGCTTGCTTCTAAGTGTGAAACACAAAGACTGGCAATTGCTTGAAATCGTTTCTGAAGCGGTTCGCGAAATGAGTGAAGGAGAATTGCTTCAAATTGAAAAAGCCAGAAAACTTGACATAACCGAGGAGATTTATTTCGATGTGATCCGACAGAAGACCGCTTCATTGATTTCCTCTTGCTGTGGAGTTGGTGCAGCTTCTTCAGGTTCGAACGAAGAAATTGTTCAACAAATGAGGTCAGTTGGAAGCTTGATAGGAATCGCCTTCCAAATCAAAGACGATCTATTTGATTACGAATCGGCCAACAAAACTGGAAAACCATCAGGAATAGATATCAAAGAAAGCAAAATGACCTTGCCACTCATACATGCTTTGTCGAAAGCCGGTTTTCTGGAGAAAAGATCCATCATCAGCATTGTTGGAAGCAAAACATCCGATGAGAAAAAAATCCGTAAGGTTTTGGATTTTGTGAATGAGAAAGGCGGACTGGAATACGCGCGAAACAAAATGCACGAATACGCATCCAAAGCATTGGAAATAGTAGGCTCATTCCCTGAAAGTCCATACAAGTCATCTTTCTGCGACTTGGTTCAATACACTATTGAACGCGACAAATAGCCCTCTATGCCATCAGTAAGCATTAGGATTTTTCGCTGGGCTACCATTTTCATCGCCTTCCACATTTTATTGGTATTAATTACGCCCCTTGTAACGGTAAAATCATTGTTGTATCCGTTGCGCATCGACTCTACCTATGTTATACAGATGCGTAACTCCGGCGATACTGCCTTCATAGGCCACCCAATGCGCCCGGAGGAGCTTGGAATGCAGTATCAAAAAATAATTTTTAGAAGAAATGGCCAACCTGAACTTCGGGGATGGATTTCATATGACTCCACCAGATATTCCGCTCCGTTACTGTGCATCGTACCCGACATCAGCGAAAGCAAAATCTGCTACCTAAATGATGTGATGGAATATCATGCGCGCGGTTTTCATGTATGTTTGATTGACATGCGCGGACAAGGCGATAGCGAAGGCGAGTTTTACGATCCCGGTTTAAACAGCGCTTTGGATCTTACTGGACTGGTACAAAGATTAGATACCATGAAGCGTGTGGAGTTCGTTGCTTTGTTGGGTGTTGGGACTGGGGCGGGCATCTGCATCAAGGCTTCCGTGGATACTTCGTTGAAAGCTTCTGCATTGGTAATTCAAAACGCTCCTCAAAGTCTGGAAAAGCTTTTTCAAAAAACGGTGTTGCATGGCTGGGGTGGAGTGTTGCTACCCTTTTTGCCTGTCTTCAAAAGATCATATGAACGCAAGACAGGACTCGATTTTCACGAACATCGCTATGCCGAAATTTTCAAAAACAGCCACCTACCCTATTCATCCGTGGCGGCAGGCTTTGTATCAAAAACCACTATGGAAGGCATCAAAATTGTGCATGAATCGGGCAATTATGCACACAAGAAATTGTTCCTGGAGCTTCATCCAAAACAGGACAACCCGTTCCACCAATACAGCCGGAAGTACTACGACCAGATTTGTGGCCATATCAAAGCTTCTCGCCAGTCGCCTGTGTTTAAGTCCCGTAGGAAAAAACTGGCATCTGAATAAGACCCCCTGAAAGCACTACCTTTTTACTAACTTTGGTATCCTTTTTTTTCAAGGCATCCAGGTGATCAGTAAGGAAACCATAGACCAAATCATGAGTGCCGTCCGCATCGAAGAGGTGGTGGGCGACTTTATTTCCCTCAAAAAGAGGGGTGTCAACCTTTTGGGTATTTGTCCTTTCCACAATGAAAAAACCCCCTCCTTCAATGTATCTCCCGTAAGGGGCATATACAAATGTTTCGGCTGCGGAAAAGGTGGCAACGCCGTGAATTTCATCATGGAACACGAGCATTACAACTATCCTGAAGCATTACGCTATCTGGCACGCAGGTATAACATCGATATCCAAGAGGAAGAACGCTCACCCGAATTCGACCAGGAGCAGATGGAGCGGGAGTCGCTGTTGGCTGTTACTGAATACGCATCCAAATTTTTCATCAAGCAACTACACGAGACTGATGAAGGTCGCTCGGTGGGGTTATCGTATTTCTCTGAGCGAGGCTTTACGGATGAAATGATTGAGCGCTTTCAACTGGGTTACTCTCCGGAAGAATGGCGCGCTTTCACGGATGATGCCTTGGCAGCAGGTTACAAATTGGAGAAACTGGAGAAGACCGGAATCACGGTTGTAAATGGTGAGCGCATGTTCGACCGCTTTCGCGGAAGAGTGATGTTTCCCATCCATAATGTGGCAGGCAAGGTAATTGGCTTTGGCGGAAGGATCTTAAAATCGGATGCCAAGGCTGCCAAATACCTGAATTCTCCCGAATCGGATATCTATCACAAGAGCAAAGTCCTTTATGGTTTGTACCAATCGCGTAAAGCGATCGTGGAGAAGGATGTTTGTTATCTGGTGGAAGGCTACACAGATGTGATTTCCATGCATCAAAGCGGTATCACCAATGTAGTGGCGTCATCGGGAACCGCTCTTACGCAAGACCAGATTCGACTCATCAGAAGGTACACAAAAAACATCACCATATTGTATGATGGAGATACGGCGGGCATCAAAGCATCCTTGCGTGGTATCGACCTGATCTTGGAAGAAGGCATGAATGTACGGGTGGTTCTATTTCCGGATGGTGACGATCCAGATTCCTTTTCTCGCAAGCATACCACCACAGAAATTGTTGCTTACATCAAGGAAAACGCAAAGGATTTCATCCGATTCAAAACATCGCTTTTGCTGAAGGATGTCGGCAACGACCCTATTGGCAGGGCCGGGCTGATTCGTGAGATTGTGGAAACGATTGCCCTCATTCCGGATGCCATCATCCGCTCCACCTATGTGCGCGAATGCTCCAACCTCATGCAAATAGGAGAAGATGTGTTGATGTCGGAGCTTACCCGTATCGTTCGCAAGAAAGTTTTCAAGGATGCTGCAAACGAAACACAAACACAAGCTCCTGTTGATGAAGTACCGCTCGAGAAACTCCTCATCGATGAACGGGACCCTGAATTACTCAACCGTTCTGAGCATCAGGAAGCAGATATCGTTCGGCTGCTATTGAATTTCGCCGATGAGCTGGTCACCTTTCCGGCACAGTACGAAGAAGACGGACGCACGCATACTGTAAATGTTCAAGAGCAAGTTAAAAGTGTCATAGTACACGACTTGGAGCCCGATGATATCGCATTCGAAAACCAAACTTACGGCGCCATCTATCAAATGTTCCGTAGCCAAGTACATGAAAACAGACCACATGCAGAAGGTGATTTCATCAACCATCCCGATGCTGAAATCAGTCGCTTGGCTGCACACTTCCTAACCATCCGATACCCGCTCGCTAATTGGGAGCAACGTGGCATTTTTGTGAAGGATGAATCGAAAAAACTGGCACACTCGGTTTTCAGCGCATTATATTCATTCAAGATCAAACATGTTGAAAGGCTCAGTCATTCCAACCGAGAAGCTATCAAAACAGCCTCGGAACAGGGTGAGGATGTGGAGCCGCTTTTGGATAAACAAATGAATCTCGACCGGTTGCGTGCATCACTTTCAGCCTATTTGAGCATCGTTGTGTTGAGATAACAACACAGTATTTTTTATTTTTTCACTTTCTTATTTAAAATCCACCCATGGCTTTTCACAACATCCTGGGAAAACGCGGCGAAGATGAGGCTGCCAAATTCCTACTCAAAACCGGTTACACCATTCTGGAACGATCCTGGAAATGGAAACATTTGGAAATCGACATCATCGCACAGAAAGGCAACTTTTTGGTTGTATTGGAAGTGAAGTCGAGGTCCTCGGCACAATACGCCGACCCTGATGATTTGCTTAGCAAGTACAAACTCAAGTGCCTTTACGACATTACCGAGCGGTATATGGATGTTACACAATGTGCGCTTGAAGTCCGATACGACCTTATAACCGTTATTGACCATGGCGAGACCGTGTCTGTTGAGCATATTGAGGAGGCGTTCTACCCTTTTATGAGTTGAGCCCGAGCCAAATGACTATCTTTGTGGCTTATTCCCCATACAGATGCCACGCCCAACAAAAAACAACCGCAGCTCGAAAAAAGAATCTGGTCCACGCACATCGTGGAAGAAGCCGGATGGCACCCCGTTGCGCAAAAGACGTGGCGATTATTTTCCAGACGAAGAGATTTCCAAGCGATCCGCACCCAAGAAGCGTTATAACTCAGAGGAAAGTGGCAGCAGTGAATCGAACAGAAGAACAGGTTTTGGAAGCGGTGACCGCGATACAAAACGCCCCGAAGCAGGAAAACGATTCGGCTCCGACGACCGGAAAAAGAGACCATTTGAAAAACCTAAGTTCGGAGGAAGGGACCGAGAGCAACAAAGACCAGGCAGAGAGCGTCGTTTCAATAGCGGTGAGGAAGGCCAGGAGCCAAGGAGCGACCGCCCAAGATATTCGGAAAGAAGCTCCTCATCGAGAGATGGCAAACCTTTTGAAAGAAGAATCGATACATCGAGGGACAGTAAACCGTTTGAAAGAAGAGGCGATTCATCGAGAGATAGCAAACCTTTTGAAAAAAGAAGCGACTCATCGAGGGACAGCAAACCTTTTGAAAAAAGAGGCGATTCAAAAAGAGAGGGCGGTTATGGCAAGTCGACTGGCAAGCCATCGCGTTTCGGCGAAAAGCCCTCTTGGAAGAAGCGTGAGCGTTACGACCAAATTGAACATTCCGAGAATATGGGAAACCGCTTCGAGAAAGGAAGTCGTTTTAAAAAGCGGGACCAAACAAACCGGAAAGACCGTCCGGCGCCAACTAAGAAGTTCGAAGTAGACTCAGCCGGTGCCATACGACTGAATCGTTTTATTGCAAATGCAGGTATTTGCTCGAGGCGAGAAGCCGATGAATTGATCGAAGCCGGAGTAATCTCCATTAATGGCGAAGTGGTTACCGAGCTTGGAACAAAAGTGATGGCTGGCGATGAAGTTCGTTTCCACGACCGAGTGCTGCGCACCGAGCGTATGGTGTATGTGCTACTGAACAAACCCAAAGACTATATCACCACCACAGATGACCCAGGCGACCGTAAAACCGTGATGAACCTGGTACATGATGCCTGCAAAGAGCGTATTTTCCCTGTGGGCAGGCTCGACCGAAATACTACAGGACTGTTGTTGCTTACCAATGATGGCGACCTGACCAAAAAACTCACGCACCCCAGTAGCAACATTGCCAAGGTCTATCAAGTGGAACTCGACAAAAACCTCACTATTGCGGATATGAAAAGGGCATCAGAAGGTGTGGAGTTGGAAGATGGCGAAGTGGCTTTTGACAATATCGAATACGCCTCGCCAGATGACAAGAAGATAGTTGGTGTTGAATTGCATTCTGGAAAAAACCGAATTGTTCGACGGATTTTTGAAGAACTCGGATATGAAGTCAAGAAACTTGACCGCACTGTTTTTGCCGGACTAACCAAGAAAGATTTGCCACGAGGTCGTTGGAGATTTTTAACGGAGCTTGAGGTGAATGGCTTGAAGATGATGAAAAGCGGTTCCGGACGCGGGAGGCGGTAGCAGTAACAGTAGCAGTTACAGTAACAGCTTGCCCTGAGTTCATCGAAGGGTAACAGTAACAGTACTGTGGGCCGATTTGTGGTGTTTAGAAGATTATTTTAATCGTCAACCCTTCGACGGGGCTCAGGGCAAGTCGTCAAGCGTCAACACTTCGACGGGGCTCAGGGCAAGTCGTCAGTCGTGAATCAAATCCGTTTTTTCTCCTACAACCAACTTCATTTTTCTACCCAAGACCAATGGCTCATTGCGTTCGATGTGACCGGAGCTGATGCCGAAGGCTACTGGATAATTGTACTCTTTAACAGCATCCAAGATGATCTCTTCTGCTGTTTTACCAAATGGGATGGCATTATCCTTCATATCGGTCATGCCACCAACAACAAGTGCCTTAAGACCTTGCAATTTTCCTGACCTCTTAAGGTTCATCATCATGCGATCGATGTGGTAGAGATATTCGTCTAAGTCTTCTAAAAAAAGAATTTTCCCTTTGGTGAGTAAGTCGGATGGTGTTCCGGCGAGCGTATGAATCAAAGACAGGTTGCCTCCAACCAATTCGCCCGAAGCCTTTCCTCTGCGATTGAAAATATGGGCTGGGGTTTGATA
>JBJTQS010000255.1:0-8787 GCA_046075765.1 Bacteroidota bacterium | reverse complement strand
TAAGAATGTGTTGCCATCAAAACCCTCCTTGGTATAAGCATAGGTTATACCAGCAGTAAGAGGGTAGAAGAAGGTAACCAAGATACTATCAGTTTGACCGTTGATACAATTGACCGGTGTTGCTGAAAGTACTGGGTTTGGAAGACCTTGAGGTGTCAGAATACGAATGTCGGTTTGAACAACTGATCCGCACTGAACAGGCTGATCGAGCACGATGTAAATGGAAGTATCTCCGCAGCTGGCAGTGAAGTAAGGAGCAGGGTTTCCATTTGGATCTGTCGGACTAACTACAAAAGGCGCAGTTCCAATACAGGTACTAACCACCTTCATTTGCATATCGCGCTTAACTTGTCCGATTTTCACACCATTACGGAATTCTTCGCACACAACTGCCAATACTCCAACTTGTAACACCGAGGGAGTGAAAGAAATGGTACCATTGGTTGGGTTACATACGACAGGAGTGGAGGACGCAAGTGGGGTGAGTGCTCCATAACCTGGAGCATAAGTTACAGGCTGGTTCAAATTGGTTTCTGATGGTGCCAAAGAGAAAACAAGAGAATCACCATCGATATCAGTTGCACCTTGGCTGTAATAAAATTGGTTGCCTATGCAGAACTGTGTAACTGGAATGTTAGAGAAAGTAGGTGAGCTGTTGGTAGGATAATTGAAGTTATCCAATGTCGTAGAAACATAAAGGTTGAAGCTCGCTGGGTTGATCAGTGTGTTAATTTGGTCGTTGCGGCAACATAAGTTGTAAGCGAACCTCCAATCAACACATGGACCAGGCAGTGTTACTACACCTTGGTAGATCCATTCTTGAATTCCGTAACCTGAACCACCGTTACAAGTGGTAACAACAGTTGGAACGCAAGGTGAAGTCGGGATTTGCTGACCAGTTCCTGGTAAAGGCTGCAAGGTTATATTTCCTGCAGGGAAGCAGCTGGAAGAATATCCAATAGTTGCAGATGTAGGGGCAGGAATACCGAAGCAGTCCCTGTACAAACGGAGTGTTAACAGGAATTGGTTTGGTCCTACATACTGATATGTAATATCAGCTCCTACGGCGTGACTGGCACGGGTCTCGGTGGTGCTGAGCATCATAATGCTCATCATCAGTGCGGTTGCCAGGGTTAATACTTTTTTCATCATTAAATGATTTTTATGGTTTGGTTAATTCTGATTGTTATTTATCTCGTTTGTTATTTATCGTTTGAGGTTGATTGTCCCTTTTATTTGCTTTTGGTTCCCAACCTGGTCAGAGACAAAAGTAACATAAAAATATGTTCCATTTGCGACTTCCGTCCCTCCTGTTTTTGTTCCATCCCAACCATTTGAAGCCTGGGTAAATTCTACCACCAATTCTCCTTTTTGACTGAATATTTTGGTGCTATGAATCACGTTTTCTGCAACAGGTATGTTGAACAGGTCGTTTTTGCCATCGCCGTTGGGTGTGAAAATGTTGGGTATTTCACTCGTTAACAGATTCTTGTGGCTTTTTTCGAGCGCAGGGCTGAGAGATTCACCATTGCTCTGATTCGCGCTGCTTTTTGAATCAATTGGTTTATAGTTGGTTGCAACAACAGGTTCTAAGTTAGTTGCAACTGAATTGCTTTGAATCTGTTTGTTTTGATTGTCAGTAACTTCTTTGTTAAAAATGGTTTCAACTGGGTCCTTTTCTTGACTCAGGCTTTTATCATTTTGGTAATCAACTGCGGCAGTCGGTTTGATTTGGTCAACTGCTGAAATTTGTACTGTGTTTTCAGTGGAACTGACTTCTGATGATGATTCTGGCTGAGATGTTTGATCTGTGTTTTCAATCCAATTCACCTCCTTGGTACTGGATGTGTTCCCATTATCAGGACTTTGAAGCCAAACGCCAACACCGATTGCTGAACCAACAATTGCGGATGTTACGGCAATTACTTTAATGATTCCACCAATCTTGCCAACTGCCACCGTTCCACCAATTGTTTTTGCAGCCAACCCGGATTGAACCTTGGTCCAAATGGCGGAATCTACCGGCTCAGCATGATGCTCCAATCGGTCTTTGAATAATTCTGCTATTTCGTCGCGTTCTTTCAATTTTTCAGCGTATCTCTTGTGGTTCAGCTATTTGGAGCATTTTTTGAAGTTGTGCCCGTGCTCTTGAGTATTGTGACTTAGATGTGTTTTCAGAGATTCCAAGTAACTCTCCTATTTCTTTGTGTGTGTATCCTTCGATGGCATATAAGTTAAACACTGTTCGGAAGCCATTTGGGAGGGATTGTATCATCATCATCAAATCCTTCGCTTGCAATTGATCCCCTGGCTTTAATCCTGTATGCGGAATCTCTGAGTCTTCTGTTAAATCGTTGATTTGTAGCTTTTTATTTTTTCTTAAGGCATCCAATGCCGTATTTACCATGATTCTTTTAATCCACCCCTCCAACGACCCTTGGTTTCTAAACAGTTCGAATTTGCTAAAAACCTTTATAAAACCATCCTGAAGTATGTCCTCCGCCTCCGCCTTGTTTGTTGTATACCTGCAACATACAGCTAACATCTTGCCGCTGAATGTTTTAAACAACAGCTCTTGTGCTGCGGGCTGGTTTCTGATGCAACCTTCGATCAGTTCCTGCTCCGACATTTCTTCAGTTTTCATCTCAAAGACTCTATTCTTCAACTAATGGTTGCACGGTTCAGGTAAAATTAATGAATGGCTCATCCCCGATAAGGGGCTGCCGCAGCTTTTATCCTTACCTTTGCGCCCCAATGGACAATATCCGTAATTTTTGCATCATCGCCCACATCGACCATGGTAAAAGTACCCTGGCCGATAGGCTTTTAGAATATACCAACACCGTTTCCAAGCGCGATTTGCAGGCGCAGGTGCTCGACGACATGGATTTGGAGCGTGAGCGAGGTATCACCATTAAGAGCCATGCCATCCAAATGGATTATGAATTGGATGGTCGTAAATACGTGCTTAACCTGATCGATACTCCTGGTCACGTCGACTTTTCTTATGAAGTGTCTCGTTCCATTGCGGCCTGCGAAGGTGCACTGCTTATTGTTGATGCGGCTCAAGGAATCCAAGCACAAACCATTTCCAACCTTTATTTGGCGTTGGAAAACGACTTGCACATCATACCCATCCTGAACAAAATCGATCTCCCTTCCGCAGAGCCGGAAGTGGTTAAAGACCAAATTGTCGATTTGCTAGGATGCAAACGAGAGGAGATCATCCCTGCCTCTGGTAAAACAGGTATGGGCGTTCATGATATACTACGAGCCATTGTTGAACGGGTGCCCGCTCCTAAAGGAGACCCCAATGCTCCGCTCAAAGCTTTGATTTTTGACTCGGTTTTTAACTCCTTCCGTGGTATCATAGCATACTTCAGGGTTTTCGATGGTCAAATCAAAACCAACGACCATGTGAAATTCGTGGCAACTGGCAGGGACTACACGGCAGACGAAATTGGTATCCTCAAGCTCGATAAGGTTCCAAAGAATGCCGTCAGTGCAGGAGATGTTGGCTATATTATTTCAGGAATCAAGGAAGCTCGTGAAGTCAAGGTGGGTGACACTATTACCACAGTCGACAAGCCTTGCCAAACCATTATTACCGGTTTTGAAGATGTGAAGCCCATGGTTTTCGCAGGTATTTATCCGGTTGACACCGATGAGTATGAAGAGCTCCGTTCATCCATAGAAAAGCTTCAATTGAACGATGCTTCCCTGGTTTTCGAACCGGAATCATCTGCGGCACTTGGTTTCGGTTTCCGCTGCGGTTTCCTCGGCATGTTGCACATGGAAATCATTCAGGAGCGTTTGGAGCGTGAATTCAACATGACCGTTATCACAACGGTACCGAACGTATCCTACAAAGCCTATTTGACCAGCGGCGAAGAACTTGAAGTTAACAACCCAAGTGATTTCCCGGATCCCTCCAAGCTTGACAGGATCGAAGAGCCTTATATCCGTGCCACCATCATCACCAAATCGGAATTCATCGGTTCTGTAATGGGGCTTTGCATCGGAAAGCGTGGCTCTATCATCAATCAAAGTTATCTGACTACCGATAGGGTGGAGCTGATTTTCGAAATGCCTTTGGCTGAAATCGTATTCGACTTCTATGACAAGTTGAAATCCATTTCGAAAGGATATGCATCATTCGACTACCATCAGATTGGTTATAAAACATCTGATTTGGTACGATTGGATATACGTTTGAATGGCGATCCGGTTGATGCCCTTTCCGCACTCATCCACCGCGACCACTCATATTCTTTCGGTCGCAAGATTTGTGAAAAGCTCAAGGAGCTGATCACACGTCAGCAGTTTGAAATTATTATCCAAGCATCAATTGGAGCCAAAATCATTGCCCGTGAAACCATTAAGGCATTGAGAAAAGATGTAACTGCCAAGTGTTACGGCGGTGATATCTCGCGTAAGCGCAAACTTTTGGAAAAACAGAAGGAAGGTAAGAAGCGCATGCGTCAAGTTGGAAACGTCGAAATACCCCAACAAGCATTTTTAGCTGTACTCAAGCTCGACTAAAAAACAAACACAATTTACGATTTACGATTTACGATTGACGGTTGGCGATTGAGAATTTTAAAGAGACTGGTGAGAAGTTATCGGTTACAAGTAACAAGTTACAAGCGCTGCCCTGAGCCTGTCGAGGGGTGACAAGTTATCGGTGACAAGCACAGGTCGGAGCTGCTACTGTTACTAAAACCGCCTACCGCCCCCTGCCAACCGTCCGATAGCTATCGGTCCGATAATTATCGGACTCCCGCTTTCACTTCACTTCACTTCCTCCAACTCAAACTCATAATACTCCATAATAGGGTTGGCCAAAAGTTTTTTGCAGGCTTCATCCACTTTTTTAGAGGCTTCATCACGATTTCCCGACTCAAGCTCCAAGGTTACATGCTTGCCGATGCGAACGTTATCAATCTCGGGAAGTCCAAGGTTTTTCATGGATGAAGTAACGGCCTTGCCTTGAGGATCTAAAAGTGCTTTCAGAGGCATGATGGTGATGCTAGCGGTGAATTTCATGGAAGTGATGGGTTTATTTTTTGATGGGTTTTGAAATGATGGAGAATGCGATGTATAAAATGATGATCATTGGAATCCCAGTGTATCCAAACAATGCAATGAATACTATTGATGATAAAATCAACATGTACTGGGCGCTGTTTTCACGATAGGAAAATGATTTAAATTTCAGAGCCAACATTGGAAGCTCGGAGTTCAGCAGCCACGCAATCACCATGCTTAATCCGCAAATGAAAAAGGGATTCAGGATTGTAGGCGTCAGATTGAATTTGTCATGTTCCAACACCAGGGCCAAACCTACCATCAAAATGGTAATGGCTGGTGTGGGCACACCAATAAATGAATCAGTCTGGCGTGTATCCACATTGAACCTCGCTAGGCGGATGGCAGAGCCGATGGTAATGATCAACGGAAAATAGGCGAGTGGCGAGAAGTTATCCGGGTCTAATGAAAAGGGTGGGCTAGCCAGGCATAAGTGGCAGCCAATTAATCCGGGTACCAATCCAAATGAAACCACATCGGCCAAAGAGTCCAATTCTTTTCCAATCGTTGAAGATGCTTTCAAGGCTCGTGCGGCAAAACCGTCCAAAAAGTCAAAAATCAATGATCCCAAGGTGAAAAGCGCCGAGATATGCACTTCTCCCTTGAAAATGAATATGATAGAAAAGCATCCGCAAAGCAGATTTAAGCAGGTAAGGGTGTTTGGAATCTGGCTAATCATGTAATTCGAAGGTCAAATTTAGCCAATTTGAAACGCATCCTTGGAAAAGCTCGTTGAGATGTGAATTGGTTGCATAACAATTATGAAAAACCTGTGTTGTATTAATTACATTTGGATTTACAAATATTGAGACACGTTCAACAATGATCAAAAGAATCCTCTGTGCCATTTTTGGTTTATTGCCTTGTTACAACTCACTGCTAGCTCAAAACGCGCCCAAATACAGCAACGAGTTTTTGAATATAGGGGTAGGTGCAAGAGCCTTGGGCATGTCGGGTTCTGTAGTTGCCACCAGCTCAGATGTTACATCCGCTTATTGGAATCCTGCTGGATTGGTTTTAGGCAAAGGTGATTTGCAAATCGGACTCATGCATGCCGATTATTTTGCCGGTATTGCCAAATACGATTATGGTTCCATAATCGCCCAGGTTGATGCTACTCGGGCTGCCGGCTTATCCATTATCCGATTTGCCATTGACGATATCATCGACTCCACTGAGCTCATAGATGCGGATGGAAACATCAATTACGACCGCCTTAAATCATTTAGCGCCGCCGATTATGCTTTTCTTTTCAGTTACGCCACACGTACAAAAATCGAAGGCCTAAGGTATGGCGCAAACGTCAAGGTCATCCACCGGAAGGTGGGCGATTTCGCCAAGGCTTGGGGCTTCGGCTTGGATTTGGGTGCTCAATACGAAAAAGGAAACTGGCGATTTGGTGCCGTAGGTAAAGACATTACATCCACCTTCAATTCATGGACTTTCAACACGGAAAAACTTGAAACCGTTTTCACTCAAACAGGAAACGAAATCCCGGAGAACGGAACTGAGTTGACTTTGCCAAGGTTGATACTTGGCGCCGCTTACAACATTAAAATCGGTGAGAAATTCACCGCTTTGCCTGAATTGAATTTTGATGTAACTTTTGATGGGAAAAGGAATGTGCTTCTTGGAGGTGATTTCGCCAGCGTGGATCCACACATGGGATTGGAGCTTGGATACCGCGACTTTGTTTTCGTTAGGGGAGGCATTGGCAATATCCAAAAGATTGAGGATTTTGAAGGAAATGGGAAATGGAAGTCCCAGCCTAATTTCGGAGTTGGAATCAAAATCAAAAATGTGAATATCGATTACGCCCTCACCAACATCGGTGCTTCCGGCGAGTCGTTGTATTCAAACATATTCTCTCTTAGGTTTAGCTTATTCAAACAGAAAAAATGAAGCGATTATTACTGTTGGCTATCACAGCCCTCGTTTTTTCATTCCAAGCTTCCGGTCAGAATTACGGAAACGAATGGATCAAGTTTACGTCTGGTCAACCTTTGTCTGACCAACAATACTTCAAAATTAAAACGTGGGCGAACGGTTTGTACCGCATCACCTACAACGACTTGCAGTCGGTTTCTTTCCCCATGCCATTCAATCCCGCAAGGTTGCAGATGTACCATCAAGGGGTAGAGCAGTTCATTCATGTGGAGGATGGTGGTGATGGAGCCTTCGATTCCACAGATTATGTGGAATTCATCGGCAAGGTAAATGACGGTGTTTTTGATAAGCAGCTCTATCGAAACCCCGATCACCAGCCCCATGATCGCTTCAGTCTTTTCACAGACACCGCTTGCTACTACCTGACCTTAAACTCAGACACCACAGTCTTTAACAGGCGCATGGTTTTAAACAACGACACAATTGACCCAAGCTATAATCCAATACCATGGTTTTGGGCCGAATCCATTCTGGATTTCAAGAATGATTATGTCATGCGTCGCCTGGCTGAGGTCAAGGATGCCGATTATGACGAAGGTGAGGGATGGTACAGCAGCCCGATCGGAAACTCACTTGTGTTTTACCAGATGTACATACCCAATTACAGCACATTTCCGCAGGCGCCGCTTGGAAGGTTCAGTGCTATGACTATGGGTGGAAACAACACCGGACTTCAACATTCCATAACCTTGGAGGTGGGAGGCACCAGCATAACCAAGTCTTTTACCGGCTATGAAACCGTTCGCTTCGATTCCACTGTTGCCAGCAATGCCATACCCACTTTACCTACTGTAAACTTGGTATTGACACCCGGAACGGGAGTCGTAAACAGAACGCATCTCTCTTACCTCAGGTTCAAGTATCCTCATAAAACCGACTATTCAAGTGAATACTTCAATTTCAGAAGGCTCACCATTCCTGGTGATTTTGATGTGAATGGCAAAACATTTGCACAGATCACCACCACCTATACAGTATTGGGTAACCCCAATTTTTTCCTGTTGTCCGGAGATACAGTAACCAGGCTATCGACCAATTTGGTTGGCTATACTGTCAAAAGTATGATTCCCACATACGGGTCAGACAAGAATTGCCTGATTATTGATTCTACATTCACCCTTCAAATGGGCAGGCTTCAGTTGGAACCTGTTTCTTCCGACCCTCAATCATTCGCACGTTTCAAAAATCTGTATGATGGCAATGGCTCTGATTATCTCATCGTAACGAATGATTCTTTGAACCAATCTGCCAACGACTATGCAGCATATCGTTCCAGCACAGGATTTACCCCGCTCGTTGTGGATGTTGATGAGTTGTATGACCAGTTTTCATATGGAATTAAACAGCATCCTTTGGCCATCAAGAATTTCGCTAAGTATGCCCACGACCAATTCAATTTGAAAACCAAGTATCTGTTGTTGCTTGGAAAATCTGTCACAAACACGCGAGCAAGATTTACCGGTAACAACAACTATTCGACAACCTTAGCAAACTGGAATCTGAATTATGTGCCGACATATGGGGCTCCTCCTGCCGACATGCTATTCACATGTTTTTCCCAGGACACTATGCCCAGGCCTGTTTTTCCTGTCGGTCGCATCTCCGCCAGAACCAACGCGGATGTTTACGCTTATTTAGACAAGATCACAGCTCATGAAAGTCAGCTTCAGCAATGCCCCCAAGACTGGCAAAAACGCATTTTGCATTTCGGAGGAGGTAATACCGGCGCGCAACAGGTACAAATCAGCTCCA
>JBJTQS010000254.1:0-9608 GCA_046075765.1 Bacteroidota bacterium | reverse complement strand
AACCACAGCGTATTGACGCGATTGTGATTTCTACCCAGCATGACGACTTTGATAAGGACGCGGCCATGTTGAAAAAAATCAAGGCTGACATGATCAACATCTTGGTGCCACGCATCATGAAAAAATTGCCAAAGCGTGTACAGGTCTTATTCAACAACAAGATCAAATACCATGTAAACCCAACCGGCAAGTTCGTTATTGGCGGACCGCACGGCGATACAGGCCTAACAGGTCGCAAGATTATTGTAGATACTTATGGTGGTCGCGGCGCACATGGTGGTGGAGCGTTTTCGGGCAAAGACCCATCAAAAGTTGACCGTTCGGCAGCTTACGCTACCAGGCATATCGCCAAGCATTTGGTGGCGGCTGGTGTATGCGACGAAGCGTTGGTGCAAGTGGCTTATGCTATCGGAGTTGCAAAGCCTGTTGGCTTGTATGTTAATACCAATGGAACTGCCAAGGTCAATTATACCGATGGGCAAATCGCGAATATTATCGGTGGGTTAGATGCATTTGACATGCGCCCCTACTACATCGAAAAACGATTCAAGTTGCGTACCCCTATTTATGCTGAAACCGCTTCGTATGGTCACATGGGACGCAAATCCCGTGTAGTAACCAAAGTGTTCAACAAGGGAAAAGCGAATGAGAAGAAAGTAAAGGTGCAGTTGTTCCCTTGGGAAGAGCTGAAGCATGTTGATGATGTGAAAAAAGCCTTCGGCATCAGCAAAAAGAAATAATCAAGAGCACTGATAAGATTTAAATACAAAGGCCGGCATATCACTTGACCGGCCTTTTTGATTCGAAATGGAAGAACAGAACCACCACCCCTATCTGAAGTGGATCCTGATTGGGTTTCTCGCCTTGATCTGGGGCAGTTCATTCATGCTTATGAAACGAGGCTTGGTGAATATTGCTCCCGACCAAATGGCTTCGATACGCATGTTTTCTTCGTTTCTCTTTTTAGTGCCTTTCACCTTCAGCCGCATCAGAGAAGTAAAGCCTCATCAGTGGAAATACATCGCCGCTACAGGATTCTTGGGCAATGGCATCCCTGCCTATTTATTCAGTTTCGCCCAAACCAAAGTGCCCAGTTTCATGGCGGGCATGTTGAACTCCTTAACACCTGTATTCACGCTGGGGCTGGGATTCATCATTTTCAAGACCAAGGTGCAAGGCATGCGATTGTTCGGGGTGATGTTAGGTTTGGCAGGGGCTGTTGGATTGATTTTACACAATGCCAATGGATCCCTATTCCAGATTTCCTGGCAAGCCATATTGGTGGTTTTGGCAACGGTTTGTTACGCCGGATCAGTGAATGTAATCCGACATAAGCTTCACGATGCGGGTTCACTGACCGTTTCGGCGTTTGCCCTTTGTTTTGTTGGGCCCTTGGCGGGATTTTATCTGTTCGCATTCACTGATTTCGTTGAGGTAATTCGAGCAAACGATTTACTTCCATCTGGCTCATTCATGAATTTCTTTTCATCACAACAGACTGGCATGTTGGAGTCGCTGGTATCAGTTCTTTTATTGGCTTTGTTTGGAACCGCCATTTCGGTTGTCGTGTTCAACCAATTGATCAAGATTGCAGGATCTTTGTTCGCGTCCTCAGTTACCTACTTGATACCGATTGTTGCCATGTTATGGGGGGTGGTAGATGGCGAGCCGCTGCAGATGCTCCATTTACTATTTCTAGGTGCCATATTGATGGGCGTGTATCTAATTAACAAAGGCAAATAGCTGTATAACAACATTTTAAAATAACCTTACAGACTTCTTCTAAATAAGTTTGGTTCACTTATTGGCTTTTGTACTTGAAATCACTAATTTTGCATCCCCCAAATATCTATGGGGCAGTTAATTAAAATTGAATAACATGTACGCTATCGTATCCATCGCTGGGCAGCAAATGAAAGTGTCTGAAAACGATTCAATTATCGTTCACAGACTAGATGCCAATGAAGGCGAAAAAGTTGAGTTTGACCAGGTTTTGATGGTTGACAAAGGTGGAAACGCCAAAGTAGGCACACCGGTAGTTGGTGGAGCCAAGGTTTCTGCAACGGTACTTTCGCACCTCAAGGGCGACAAAGTGATTGTCTTCAAAAAGAAGCGTCGCAAAGGCTACCAAAAGTCGAACGGCCACCGTCAGCAGTTCACTAAGATTCAAATCAACACCATCTCCTCTTAATTATTCATCCAAATAACCATACTCCAATAACATGGCACACAAGAAAGGCGTCGGTAGTTCCAAGAACGGACGCGAATCACATAGCAAAAGGCTCGGCGTGAAAATCTTCGGCGGACAATTAGCCATCGCCGGAAACATCATCGTGCGTCAGCGCGGAACCCGTCACCACGCATCAGAAGGCGTTGGCATGGGTAAAGATCATACCTTGTTCGCTTTGCGCGATGGTATCGTTACCTTCAACAAGAAGGCTAACAACAAATCTTACGTTTCTATAACTCCTTTGGAGCAGAACTGAAAATCTTTCATCTGAACTAAGGAAGCCTCGTGTAATACACGGGGCTTCTTTTTTATTGAGCAGCCATCAACCCTCCAACGCCACATTCATGAAACCCAGAAACGGCAGCATGGCTTTGTAATTGGCAACGCACTCCTTCTTGAAATTGGCAGTAATCACATCCTTGTCATCAAAAGATCGCTCAACGATGAAACTGGTTTGACGCAGGTGATCGATGGCAGGGTTTGAGCGGTCATAGCCTTTGGGAACGGTTTTCAAACGGCAATCACTTAACTCACCAAAACACCTGTTGAAATTCCTATCCTTCAAAATCGCGTTGAAGTCATTCAAATTGTAATCTATCTCCTGCCTGATGGCTTTCAATTGTGGAGCAGGTGGCATCCAACATCCTCCAGCGATAAAAGAATTGCCCGGCTCAATTTGCAGATACAAACCAGCCTTACCCGACTTCTTGCCACCCTCTGAGAAGGATGCTCCGAAGTTGGTCTTGTATGGATCCTTATTGGAAGAGAATCGTACATCACGATTGATACGAAAAACCAAATCCTTTACCTCGAGTCCGGACAGTCGACCATTCAACTGAGTATATTCTGTTAAAAGACTCCCTACGAAAGTCCTGAAATCATCTTTAGCTGCTTCATAATCGGCACGATGGTCTTGAAACCACTCCCTATGATTGTTTTTCCGGAGTTTTCGAAGAAAGTCAAATGTGGATTTGGATATCATAACATAGCAAGATTTAATACCTACAAACAAAGTGAAACAAAAATCGGATAACCTCACGTAAAAATCGGTTCAAAAGGCATTAGCAGGCTCCTACCCAACTAGCCTTGGAAATAGTAACTTTGCCTAAAAGCACCCTTTATGCTCACAATAAATACCATCCGTGAAAACAAGGAGGAGGTCGTAAAAAGGCTTTCCATCAAAAATTTCGATGCCCACGCCCTGATTGATCAGGTTTTGGAAATTGATGGGAATAGACGCTCTACACAAGCCGAACTTGATAATCTATTGGCCGCGCAAAATAACCTGGCCAAGCAAGTGGGTGACCTTTTCAAGGCTGGTAAACAGGCTGAAGCGAACGATCTGAAAAATAAAAGCACGGCCCTAAAAGAAGAATCGAAACAGTTAGCGGACCGACTCAGTGTTTTTGAAAAGCAGATGAACGATATTTTGGTTCGCATACCAAACATGCCCTCCACTACAGTCCCCGAAGGCAAAACACCCGAAGACAACGAAGTCACCTACCTCTCAACTCAAACCTTACCAGTTTTACCCGAATCGGCTTTGCCACATTGGGAACTTGCAGCCAAATACGACCTGATCGATTTTGAATTAGGTGTGAAGCTTACCGGTGCGGGATTCCCTGTTTACAAAGGCAAAGGCGCGAAACTGCAACGAGCGCTCATCAACTTTTTCCTTGATAAAGCTACAGAAGCAGGTTATGGCGAAGTTCAGCCTCCGATTTTGGTGAATGAAGACTCCGGATTCGGAACAGGTCAGTTACCCGATAAGGAAGGACAAATGTATCATGTAGGCATCGATAACCTGTATCTGATTCCAACTGCCGAGGTTCCCGTTACCAACATCTTCAGGGATGTGATATTGAAGTCCGAAGAACTTCCGGTAAAACTCACCGCATACACTCCGTGCTTCCGCCGCGAAGCTGGTTCGTACGGCAAAGATGTGCGTGGATTGAACCGATTGCATCAATTCGACAAAGTTGAAATTGTACAGGTAGCCCATCCCGACCAATCCTATCAGATATTGGAAACCATGCGGGATTATGTGGCTTCATTGTTGCATGAGCTGGAGTTACCATTCCGAACCTTGAAGCTTTGTGGCGGCGATATGAGCTTCGCCTCTGCCCTCACCTACGACATGGAGGTTTACTCTGCGGCTCAAAAACGCTGGCTCGAGGTTAGCTCGGTTTCCAACTTTGAATCTTTCCAATCCAACAGACTCAAGCTGCGCTTCCGCGAAAGCGGTGGCAAACCACAATTGGCCCACACGCTAAATGGCAGCGCCCTTGCGTTACCCCGTATTGTTGCCGCATTGCTTGAAAACAACCAAACCGAAACAGGAATTAACATACCGAAGGCATTGGTGCCGTACACAAAATTCAATTCGATTGACAATTAACAATTGACAATTAACAATTGACGATTGACAATTGACGATTGACAATCAAGAGGCACATTTATTTCTAGAGAAATTTGATTACTGCAACAGTCCATATATCACCAAAGTGTCATCGCAAGAGGGTAGTGATGACTTTTGCATTTTGGCTTGCATGTATGCTGTTGGTTGCTACGCCACAATTTTCCTTTGCGCAAGGACAAACCAACTTGGAGTTGGCGAACCAATATATGAGTACGGGAGACTACGACAAGGCTGTTGTGTATTACGAAAAGCAATACAACTTCGATCCTTACGGCACCTACCGCTCCTACCTCGACTGCTGCTTGCTGTTGAAGGATTATGAGAAAGCGGAAAAGCTCATCAAAAAACATCAGAAAAAAAATCCCGCCATCGCCACCTTGTGGGTTGATTTAGGAAATGTATTGTCACTGCAGGGACAGGATCAAGAGGCACAAGCCACTTACGAAAAAGCTATCAAGAATATTTTTCCCGATATCGGTCAGATCAATGCGCTTGGGAGAGCCTTTATGGATATGCAATTGATGGGCATGGCGGAGAAAACCTATTTGGAAGGTCGCAAATTGATGGGCGAAAGCTATTCCTTCGGTTTCGAAATGGCTGAACTCTACGCCCAGATGAATGAAATCGGTAAGATGGTAGAAGAGTATTTGCAGCTGTTGGACACTTACGAGAATTATCTACCCAGTGTTCAAGCCATACTGCAAAACAAACTATCGTATGAGACCGACAGCAAGTTAGCGGACATAATTCGCACTTCGCTGCTGCGACGAGTTCAAAAGGCCGGACAAAAAACAGTTTACAATGAATTACTCTATTGGCTCTTGTTGCAAGAG
Source organism: Bacteroidota bacterium (assembly GCA_046075765.1). Lineage (GTDB taxonomy): Bacteria > Bacteroidota > Bacteroidia > AKYH767-A > OLB10 > JALRAP01. The sequence continues at coordinate 4,126 of JBJTQS010000254.1, read as the reverse complement.
AAGGATTTTTCTTCTGCGCTCACGCAAGCCATCGCGCTAGATCGTCGCAACGATGAGAATGGTGGACGCATCATTTCTCTAGGGAAATTGTGTTACTCCAACGGCGATTATGAAACGGCAGAGGAGTGCTTCGCATACATCATCGGCAAAGGTCCTGCCACACCTTACTACATCAATGCACGACTGGAACTTATCGAGGCACGCGATAACCGCATTACTTCTTCAGGCATTTACGACACTACGTCGTTGGTAAAGTTGCAGCGTGATTATGAAGCAGCTTTCGCTGAGTTGGGCAAAACACCTGTAACCGCTCCGCTGATGGCCGGCTATGCCCGTTTGCTAGCATTTCATCTCAACGACATTGAGAAAGCCGTTGAGGTTTTAGATGAAACCATCAACATGCCTCGCGTACAGCCATCCTTAGTGGCAGAATGCAAACTGGAGTTGGGCGACATCCTGATTTTAAGAGGCAACATCTGGGATGCATCGCTATACTACTCGCAAGTTGACAAAGATTACAAGAACGACGCCATCGGCCGAGAGGCCAAATACCGCAATGCGAGGTTGTCATATTACATGGGAGAATTCGAATGGGCCGCTGCGCAATTGAATGTGCTCAAAGCGGCCACTTCTCAGCTCATTTCCAACGACGCCATGCAGCTGGGACTGTTAATCATGGATAACCTCGGTACTGATAGCATTACTGAACCAGTTCAAATGTATGCTCGCGCCGACCTCTACGATTTTTGCAATCGACGCAAAGAAGCACTTGCCACACTCGATTCATTGCTGATTTCGTGGCCTGGACATTCATTAACCGATGAAATCTGGTTCAAGCAAGCGGTTATATACTCCAAGAATGGCAACTTCACGAAGGCCGCAGAGCTTTATTCGCAAGTGTTCCAGAGTTATCCAGACGACATTCTGGCCGACGATGCCATGTTCCGATTGGCGGAGATGAAAGAGTTACGCATGAATGATAAGGAAGGCGCCAAAGCCATCTACGAAATGATCCTCAACAAATATCCAGGTTCACTTTTCACCGTTGAGGCACGCAAGCGTTTCAGAAAACTCCGCGGCGACGGTTAAGTTAACGCACTAACAACTTCTTTACAGACGATTTTCCGTCAACCGTTGCTTCTACGAAATAAATTCCGGCAGTCCAGTCGCCTACCGAAATACGCGTTGCTCCCTTAACAACAGTTTGCGACCATACCTGTTGCGCTTTTGCATTGAATACACGCAGCTGAATTTTGGAGGCGCTGCTACATTCGAATATGAAATATTCGGTGGCAGGATTAGGCATCAAGCTCCAATCGGCAGGGCCGAATGAGGGTAATCCTGTAATGTTAACGGGTAACATATCGCGTTCGAAGACCCCTTTGCCATGTGTAGCGAGTCTTACTTTCCTGTTGGATGGCGACACTGCTATGTCGAACACCATCGTAGCATCTATCAAACCATCATTAAACGGCTGGAAATTCAAACCACCATCGATGGATACGAAAGCACCAAGATCATTTCCTACGTAAACAATTTGTCCGTTCAATGGATCGAAAGTGATGCTGTTGGTTGGCACATCGGGCAAACCGTTACCAACCGCAACCCATGTTGCAGACGATGTTTGATACTGATACAGGTGTGATGTTCCGAAACCGGAAAGCGCTACCAATATGTGAGCGGGGTTATTCGGATTTACAGCCACATCCTTGTAGTAGCGGCTTGGTAGGTTGGCGGTTACATTCGTCCATGTATTACCTCCGTTGATAGTGCGAAAAATACCCGGTGTGTTATTTACTACTGGAGCCGTGGTTACCCAAACATCATTTTGGTCTGTGGGATTGATGGTAACCGACAAGGCCGGATTTCCATCGAGCGGATTGCCTGCATTGGTTTGCGAGAAGGATTGTCCACCATTGGTGCTTTTGTAAATTAAAGACCGACCTGCATACAGCACCTGCGGATTGGATTTACTCAACGCGTAAGGTCCCGCAAAGATGGTATTGGGGAAAGCGCTGCTTCCGGGGATCGAAACTCCACCGAATGTTTGCGCACGGTCGGTTGATATATCGACATTCAAATACTGCGATGAACCGTAAACGATTTGATCATTGGTTGGATGTATGGAAGTGGACAGTCCATCGCCACCGATAACTCGTCGCCAACCCATATTGCCTTCGTAAACCGCTGTTGCATTGTCTTGCATACCTCCTATGGCAAACAACGAATCGGTGTTGGAGCACGAAAACTCTTGATAAAACTGTTGCGTTTGATAACCGCCGTTGGATGCCTCGTAGGTGTTGCCACCATCAAAGGAGCGAAAAATACCGCCATCGGTAGCTAACCAAACATGGTTGCCATTGCTGGGATGACGATACACGCGGTGAATGTCGGCATGCACATAATCGGGAGGTCCTTCGGAGCCGCCCACGGTAGTCAAAGAAAAATCCCAGTTATACCAATATGACTGCTGGATGATAGAGCTGCCTCCATCTGTTGATCGGTACATATTGATGCCGGCTGTTACCAAATCATCGGAGTTGTTTGGGTTAACGGATACATCATGCGAATACCATCCTTGATATGTTTGATAATCGAGCGGATTCACCTGCAACCAATCCAATCCACCGTTATCGGATCTGAACAGTCCCATGCCGGCCAATTGATCGGCGATACTTGCATACCATACATTGCCATCGGTTAAACAAACATCCAAAAGCGCCTTGCCCGACCAAGTGGCTGGAAGGCCGGATGTCATTTTGGTGAAGCTGATGCCACCATTGGATGATCGATAGATGCCAGGGTCGGGAGAGAACGAGTTACCGATAGCGGCCATGAGCACCGTGGTATCGCCAAGCATGAAATGCAGATCGGTGGCCATTTTCTTATCCAACGTAAGCGTCCAATTGGCACCTGCATCATAAGTTCTGTAAATGCCTTCGGTTGTTGCAGCGAATACGGTAGCGGGCCGCAGCGGATTTACGATGATGTCTTGCACACCTCGCAAATCGGCATATTGCCAATCGATGGTTTTAGTCCATGTTGCACCACCGTTCACGGTCTTCAACACACCGATTCCGTAAGTACCTCGTGTAACGCGATTGGCCCATCCTGTACCGGTGTTCTGATAATTGTAAACCTCTCCAGTGCCTACATAAATTTCGTTGCTGTCGGCAGGATTGTACGCGATAGCGGCTACGCCGATAACGGGAAATCCTGTAGCTACGGGTTGCCATGCTTGTGCTCCGTTGGCACCATTGTAGCTTACCCATAGACCACCCGAAGCAGATCCCGCCAGTATGGTATTTGGATTTTGCGGATTAAAAGCCAGGCAGAGTGTTCGTCCGCCGAAGTTCTTAGGACCTATGGCTTCCCATTGGCCGGGAAAGGTTGCAGTGCGCGAATGCTCTTGATTCAATTGAGCAAAAGCATTGGAGTATGCGCGCATATTGATATTGTTTTCGGGAAAAGCCCTTTCACGATTCCAATCGGACAGCGATCGAAACGAACCGGGAATTTTAGGTGATTTTGTTTGGCAGGCGGATGCGATAACCAGGCAGGCTATGCTGACGATGAACAAGCGATTGTTTTTCATGAACGAAAGATAAGAAAGGATTGGGGAATGGATGGGGTTTCAGTGGCAGTGGTTTCGCAGGCTTCGACCCTTCGTTTCGCTGACTTCGATGCAGCACTTCGGGCTTTACTCAGCCAGCGTGGATGTAAATCTAAAAGTGCTTCAGCAGCGGCCAACTTACTACTAATTTCGTTTCACTGACTTCGATGCAGCCCTTCGGGCTTTACTCAGCCAGCGTGGATGTTTTCCGTTTCTTTTCTCAAATACATTTTTAATAAGTCAGCTGGTACTGATACTGCCACTGTGACTGGTACTGTTTCGCCGGCTTCGATGCGCTACGCTTACTCAGCCAGCGCAGGTGATTTTCTGATGCCAAAGTATTTCAAATATTTACAAAATTAAATTAAACGTTTAAGTTCAAACGAAAATTTGCAACTGAATTTTTCAAAATCTATTTTCGCCATGGGGCGGGGAGCGTGGCTCCCCACGGTTTTAAATTAAAAAACCGAAAATAATTTTACATGTGAGTACAATCATTAATTTACAGTCAAG
>JBJTQS010000253.1:0-4780 GCA_046075765.1 Bacteroidota bacterium | reverse complement strand
CCGATAGCTATCGGACAAACCCAGGGCGGCGCTTATTACATGTCACTTAAATGCAGAAATAAATCCGCGTAAATCAGCTAAATCCGTTTAATCAGTATTCTAAAATTTTAGAACTCGAGTTGCTATCCGCAAAAGAAATGCACCCCAGGTTGGCATTGGATATATTATTTTTGCAGTCCGAATTCTTAAACCTTTACTGTTATGTCAACTGGAAAAATCAATGTCCAAACGGAGAATATTTTCCCGATAATCAAGAAGTTCCTTTATTCTGATCATGAGATCTTCCTGCGCGAACTGGTTTCGAATGCCGTAGATGCATCGCAAAAACTGCGTACGCTGGCATCGGCTGGCGAGTTCCAAGGAGAAGCCGGAGAGCTATTCGTGGAAGTGAAAGTGGACAAGGACGCCAAAACCATCACCATATCCGACCGTGGCATCGGCATGACCGCCGAAGAAATCGATAAGTACATCAACCAAATCGCCTTCTCAGGAGCAGAAGAATTCGTGTCCAAGTACAAAGACAAGATGGATAATGCCGGCATCATCGGGCATTTCGGACTAGGTTTCTACTCCTCATTCATGGTATCGTCCAAAGTGGAAATCGTGACCCGTTCCTTCCGCGAAAGCGAACCCAATAAAGCCGTGAAGTGGGAATGCGACGGAAGTCCGAACTACACCATCAGCGAAGCCAATCGCGACGACCGTGGCACCGATATCATCATGCACATTGCAGAAGACTCGCTGGAGTTCCTCGACAACCTGCGCATCGAAAACCTGCTGAAAAAATATTGCCGCTTCCTTCCTGTCGATATCCGCTTCGACGGAAAATCCATCAACAACACCAAACCTGCTTGGACACGCAAGCCAGCTGATCTTAACGATGAGGATTACAAATCCTTTTACAAAGAACTCTATCCATTTTCAGAAGACCCGTTGTTCCACATCCATTTGAATGTGGATTATCCGTTCAACCTGACTGGTATTTTGTATTTCCCCAAGCTGAAGAAAAACATCGAGGTACAGAAAAACAAAATCAACCTCTATTGTAACCAAGTGTTCGTAACGGATTCGGTGGAGGGCATCGTGCCTGAATTCCTGATGCTGATGCATGGCGTGATTGACTCACCGGATATTCCCTTGAATGTATCGCGCAGCTACTTGCAAAGCGATGCGAATGTGAAGAAGATCAGTTCGCATATCACCAAGAAGGTAGCTGATAAGCTTGAAGAGATTTTCAAAGACAACCGCGCCGATTTCGAAGCGAAATGGGACGACATCGGGGTTTTCATTAAATACGGTATGATGTCGGAGGACAAGTTTTACGACAGAGCGCAGAAATTCTGCCTGCTTAAAAATACCGATGGCAACTGTTTCACGCTTGAAGAATACCGCAATAAGGTGTCGGCGCTGCAAACCGACAAAGACAACAAGGTGGTGTACATTTATGCATCTAGTGAACTGGAGCAACATGCATTTATCGAATCGGCCAAAAGCCGCGGCTATGATGTATTGCTGTTTGAAGGTCCGCTCGATTCGCATTTCCTGAATACTATGGAGATGAAATTGGAAAACACCGCATTTGTTCGCGTGGATTCGGATACCGCCGACAAACTCATCAATAAAGACGAGAAACCTGTTTCGCTATTGTCATCCGAGCAGGAAGAAAAACTGAAAGAGATTGCACAGAAATCCGTTCCTGTTGAGCAATATGCCGTAATGCTGGAGGCCATGCAACCAGACGATGCCCCTGTAACCATTACGCGTCCCGAGTTCATGCGTCGTATGAAAGAAATGGCTGCTGTTGGTGGCGGTTACGATTTCATGGGAGGCATGAAAGAAAATTTCAATGTAGTGGTGAACACCAACCACCCCTTGATGTCGCGCATACTATCTGAAACCGACGAAAACAATCAAGCCAGCAAGATGAAGCAGGTTGTTGACCTTGCACTCTTATCTCAAGGACTTTTGAAAGGCGAGGAGTTGTCGAGGTTTATCAAGCAGTCAGTAGAAATGATTTGACGATTTACGAAGTACGATATATAATTTGAAGACATACGATTTACGAATGGAGATGTAAATAAAATATTGTAATTCGTCAATTGTCAATTGTAATTTGACTTTTTACTTCCTGAACCCATTCGAAAACCTGCTCACTTTGTTATTCAGTTTCACCTGATCAAAGTAGCGACCGAGATTCAAAAGCAAGCTGATGGTTTGTGTGGATGGAACTGCATCCACGCCAGCGAAAAAACGACTGTAACGAATGGTGAATGATGGTCCGAATACGAAACCGCGCACGCCGATGGTGGCAACAGGGCCGCTGCTCCAATCGTTTTTAAATAATCGGTAGCTGTATCCTGCTCCTAAGAACCATCCCAGATCACTATAAAAATCTTTGGAGGCGTTGTGTCCGAAATTCAACTCTGCCAACACAGGGAGATCGGCGTACATGAACGCACTGTCATCCACGGAAGTGGAAGCATGATAACCTCCCACCATTTGTGATCCTACGGAGAAGGAAAAATCAGATCTGGATTTGGTAAGGCTCAATGATGGATTGTATGCCAAACCGAAGACTGGCTCGCTGCTTTTATCGATTACATAAAAAGAAGCGGCAGCACCAGCCGAATGTTTGATTTGCTGACTCAAAACGAACGGGATTTTCATAGAGCCCTTCCGCTGCGGTGTTGGGTTTTGAGCCAATGCTATGTCAACTGTGAAAGACGGCAGCATAAAAAATGTGAGTACTATTTGCCAATGGATAGACATTGTACGCATGTTGGGAAGGTTTATGAGATGCATTAATTCATAAAAACGCTTGCGTGAATGAGCTTATTATAATAGGGCATGCATTCGTTTAGTAAAGGCTCCAATCGTGACTCAACCGTCAAAGGCTTCTCCACATAGGCTCCAAAACCCGTAGATGCATGTACGTTTTTATACCAATGTTTGGCCCATATTCCATCCTCCGGTCTAGAACCCGCATTCCAATGTAGCATCTCTTTGTAAAATGGAATTCCTATTCGCTGACAAAGCTTCGTTAGATATGTTTCCGGATTCTGAATAATAGCGTTTGAATCGGCCACTAATGTTTCAGCTCCCATTTGACTCAACTCATCCAGCAATTCAGCCTGCGCGCGAAAACCTACGTCTAGCAATGAAGGGTTGGGGATTTCCTTTGCAAAGGATGTGATGACTTGTGCAGGATGCCTGGTTAGGATCAAATTGATCGCGTTCAACATGAAACTGCGATCAAGATCTCCTAAATGATGGCCCATGTTCTTGAAGAATACAACCGGTTTTTCATGAGCTGCCATCATCATCTCCACCACCTTTTGACCATCACATTCCATATCGGCTATGACCTCTGCTGCACCTGGATGATACTCTTTGGCATTCGTGGTTTTCAGATAATAACCATAAAGGGGTTCATCATAAACCCGGGTATCGGGTCGTTGTGCAAAAGAGTACATGAGAGCCGTTGAAATATTTCGCGGACCCGACCAAAGGCATATCCTCTTGGATGATGTATCGGTCTTTTTCAAATCGGGCTTTTACTTCCATTAATAACACTTTCGACCTCGTTTTCCACGGCTTCGTTATACAGAGTACTTAGCCTATGGGTCAACTTTCCAGGCCGGCCATTTCCTATTATTCGGCCATCGATTTTAACTACGGGCGTAAGGCCTCCGAATGTTCCGGTAACGAAGGCCTCCTCAGCACCATAGACATCGAAAAGTGAAAAATCCTTTTCGCGACAAGTGATTGCATTTTGCAGGGCACAATCGATGACCTTTCCACGTGTGATGCCGTTCATGCAGTATTTTCCAGTGGATGTCCACAACTCACCGTTTTTGCAGATGAAAAAATTCGTCGAGTTGCAGGTTGCCACAAACCCGTGCAGATCCAACATGAGCGCCTCATCTGCACCAGCTTCGATGGCTTGTATGAGTGCTTGCACCTCATGTAGTTTGCTGTGGCAATTCAAGCGCGGGTCGAGATAATCGGGTGCACCTCTTCGCACTGTGGATGTAAACAAAACGATTCCCCTTTCTTTGACTTGTGTGGATACTATCTTGTATTCGGGAATGATTACCAGGTTCGGACCACTCACAAGCAAGCGCGGATCTTGTGATGGTGTTTTCTTGAACCCGCGGGTAACCATGAATCTGATATGAACACCATCATACATTTGATTGGCTGCTAATGTTTGTAGTATTCGCTCATGAAGTTCAGCCTTAGTCATGCCCAATGAAATGCCAACAGCAGCCGCTGCGTTCCACAATCGCTCCAAATGGTCGGAAAGGAAAACAAGCACCCCGTTTTTCAATCTTACGGCCTCCCAAATACCATCGCCAATAAGGTATCCGCTGTCGAATACCGAAATTTTAGCCTGATCTCGAGGAAGAAGTTCTCCATTAATGTGAATCAGGATGTTGTTGTTCCGATGATCGTCCTCGGAAATATGTGTTCCACTAATCATTCGACTAAATTAGTGAATATGAAAGTGTAAGCTTAGATTCAATTGACATTGCGAGCTAGCAGTAGGCCTTAACAACTAAAACCAAGTCAAGGTATGTGCTTAAACAATTTCCAAGTAAATAAACGTTTAAAATATGGTTGATATCCCCATTCATTTGCCTTTTTTGTATCTTTATGGAAATTTAATTGAAGTCATAAATAATTAAAAAACATGTCGTTAGAAAACAAATCATTAGAGCTCTCTGGAAAAGTAATCCAGATCCTTCCAATGGAATCCGGTGAGGGAAGGACCGGTCAG
>JBJTQS010000252.1:0-3395 GCA_046075765.1 Bacteroidota bacterium | reverse complement strand
TTCTTGCAACCCCTGGGGAGGACACGGACACGACCCCGTTCCATAGCCTCACAATTCCGAAACTTTAACATTTCTGCCATATGTTCTCTGTCAAGTCCAAAAAACGTCTCAAAATATTCGCATTGGTGGCTTTCATCTCCACTGGTGCTGCGGTTTCATACAGTTTCAAAGACGACTTTTTCGAGATTTCGCGTAACATCGACATTTTTGTGAGCCTTTACCGAGAGCTTGATATGTACTATGTGGATGAGATCAAGCATGGCGAAGTGATGAAAAAGGGGATCGATGATATGTTGGAATCCCTGGATCCTTATACCAACTACATACCTGAATCAGAGATCGAGGATTACCGGTTCATGACTACCGGACAATACGGAGGTATTGGAGCCATGATCGGACAGAAGGGTGATTATGTGGTGGTAACCGACCCTTACGAAGGTTTCCCCGCTCAAAAGAGTGACTTACGCGCAGGCGATGTGATTTTGGAGATCGATGGGAAGAGCATCAAGGGCAAGAAAACCGACGATATCAGCAAGATCCTCAAAGGTCAGCCAGACACCCAGGTGAAAATGCTGATCCGCCGACCTGGAGTAGATAATCCAATGGAGAAAACAATCACCCGTGCTGAAATAAAGATCAACAGCGTACCTTATTTCGGAATGCTCGACAATGAGGTTGGTTACATCCGCTTAACCGGTTTCACCGAGAACGCCGGCCAAGAGGTGAAGGATGCTCTTTTGGAACTCAAGAACAAATCAGGTGCTAAGTCAATCGTGTTGGATTTGCGTGGTAACCCGGGCGGACTACTCAACGAGGCAGTCAACATCACCAACTTGTTTGTGGATCGCGGTGTGGAAGTAGTAACCACTAAAGGCAAAGTCAAAGAATGGGATAAATCATATAAAGCTTTGAATGCTCCCGTTGATACGCAAATTCCACTCGTGGTATTGGTCAATAGTGGTTCTGCATCGGCATCTGAAATCGTGTCAGGCAGTATCCAGGATTTAGATCGAGGCATTGTCATTGGACAGCGGACCTTTGGAAAAGGTTTGGTTCAAACCACACGGCAGCTGAGCTACAATGCGCAGCTCAAGGTTACTACTGCCAAGTATTACATACCCAGCGGTCGCTGCATTCAAGCACTCGATTACTCGCATCGTAATGAAGATGGAAGCGTAGGCAAAGTGCCTGATAGTTTGGTAACACTCTTCAAGACCAAGAAGGGGAGAACGGTTGCCGATGGGGGAGGTGTGATGCCTGATTTTGAAACGGAGAATGAAAAGCTGAGCAGCATTTCCCAAAGTTTGATCACTAAACAGTTGGTGTTTGATTATGCAACTCATTACCGAGCCAAGAATCCTCAAATCGCTCCCGCCAAGGATTTCCGTATCAGCGAAGCCGATTACAAGGATTTCACAACCTGGTTGTCTGACAAAGAGTATGATTATGTAACCAAGAGCGAAAAAGCCCTTGAAGAATTGAAAGAGTCGGCTAAGAAAGAAGATTACTATGATGGACTCAAAGACCAACTCGATGCATTGAAGAAAGCCATGATGCATGATAAGTTGGAGGATTTGGACCGCAACAAGGAGGAAATTAAAGAGTTGCTTCAGGATGAAATTGCAAGCAGATATTACTTCCAAAAAGGTCGAATTGAGTCTGCATTTTCATTTGATAAGGACATTCGCAAGGCTATTGAGGCGCTTCGAAATAAGTCGGTTTTTGACCAGATCATGTCCAAAGGGCCAGACCTTAACAACAAGAAATAAGTAACCTTTTGACGATAGGCGCGTTATGGGATTCATGATCTTTGGTCTGTCACAGGAACGCCTCTGGCGCGACATCTACTATTTCGGTTTGGTGTTGTTGGCGCTCTCCTTGCCACTCTCCAATTTCACGATGAGTATTGCCCAGTTCATGATTGCCGGATCATGGGTCATAGGAGGCAATTTCGCTGACAAGCTCAAGCGCTTTTTCACCTCTCCAATTACCTTATTGTTTTTTGCTGTTTATCTGATGCATGTCTTGGGGTTACTATGGACCAGCGACATGGATTCGGGAATGCGTGATGTTCGCATCAAGTTGCCACTCTTGTTATTGCCGCTGTTAATGTCCACCTCTCCTTCGTTACCGATGGTAAGGTTCGAGTGGGTGCTGAGGGCAGTAGGGATAGGAGTACTCATTTCAACGGTTATTGGTTATTGCGTTTACCTGGGTATAATTCCGCATGAAGTTCGCGACATCCGCGACATCAGTATTTTCATTTCACACATCCGGTTATCTTTATTGGCATGTGTTTCAGTATTCATAGGCGTGTGGTTCATCAACAGAAAAGGCCCCTCTTGGGAATCTTTGATTTGGATGTTAGCCATTGCCTGGTTCATGTTCTTTGTGTTGTTACTGCAAAGCCTTACCGCTATGCTCATTTTGGCGGTTTTCTTGGCCATTTACTTGTCGGTTATTGCTTTTCGCGGTCGTATGTTGTTGGTGCGTATCGGATCCATGGTTGTGCTGGTGGTTTGTCTGTTTGCAATTGCCAGAATGTTTTACCTGGTCAACGATGCATTTGCTTTGAAGGATGAGCTAAAGCAGTCTGGTCAAATCGAAAAAACACTATCGGGAAATTTGCTGGTAACGGATTATGGCAACGCTCAGCTCGAAAACGGCTACTATGTTTGGAAGAATCTTTGCGAAGAGGAATTGCGTCAGCAATGGAACAAGCGAAGTGAGATGCCTTACGATGGTCGAGATCGTAAGAACAATGAACTGCGCATGACCTTGATAAGGTTTCTTACATCCAAAGGACTACAAAAGGATTCTGCTGCTATTGCATCACTAACCGATCAAGAAATCATGGCCATTGAATCAGGCATCGCCAATGATTTTTATTTGAGGCATTCCGGACTCACCTCCAGGTTGCATCAGGCCGTTTGGGAATATAGAAACTATCAAATGAGTGGAGATCCAACCGGCCACTCGCTTACCCAACGCTTGGAATACTGGCAAACGGGTCTAGCCATCATCGCTTCTGAACCTTTTACCGGCGTTGGCACGGGTGATCTGCAGCAGGCTTTTAACAATCAATACGAACAAAACGGAACCAAGCTATCCATGGAGTGGCGGCTTCGGGCACACAACCAATATATTTCGATTGCAGCTGCCTTTGGGATTTTTGGACTGCTACTTTTCATGACCATGTTGATTTGGCCTATTCCATTTGCGGCCAAGGTGCGAGACCATTTGTACTTGGCGTTTTTGGCCACGGCATTGCTTTCCATGCTGTCTGAAGACACTTTGGAAACCCAAGCGGGAATTACATTCTTTGTGTTTTTCAGTGGACTATTTTTGTTCGTTCACCCAATAAATAAGTATGCTCACGTAAAGAAATCGAACGT
>JBJTQS010000251.1:0-14930 GCA_046075765.1 Bacteroidota bacterium | reverse complement strand
GATAAGGGTTATTTAGAAGTTGTTGGATCAGTTAACCAGGATAAAAAAGCTTTGGAAGGAGCTGAGATTTCGGTGATGAGAGGAAACGAGGTAGTAGAAACCCTCTTAACCAATTCCAAAGGAAACTTCATTGTCAATTTAGAACTGAACTCCGCTTATTTGTTGGTATACCGAAAGGCTGGATGTGTAACCAAATCGGTGGAATTTGACACCAAGGTACCAGATGATTACAACGGCCAGATATTTTCACTTAAATACAAAATAGAACTTTTTGCCAAAGCGGACGGCCTACCTGAGCCATCGGTTCTGGAAAAACCGGTTGCCAAGTATGAATATAGCGACGATTACGAGGATTTCACTTACGATCCAAACTACACTAATACTCGAAAGGAAGAGAACACCAAGGCTAAGCAGGAATTGCAAGTTGCGGCTGAAAAGAAACGAGTTGAAGACGAAAAAGTAAAAGCTCAGGCCAAGGCAGATTCTCTATTGGCTGTTAACAAAGCCAGGCAAGAGAAGGCGCAAATTGAGGCGGAAAAAGCGAAGATTCAGCAGGAATTGGAAATAAAAGCCAAGGAGGAAGCTCGTATTCGAGAAATAGCAGTTGCTCAAGAAAAAGCCCGTCAAGATTCCTTGCAGAAAGTGCGTGTTGCCGAAGAGATGGCTTTGCAGCGCCAGTTGGCAAAGGCTCGAGAAGATTCTATTGCTAAAGCCAAGGAAGAGCAACGATTAAAGCAATTAGCAGAGGAAAAAGCTAGGCGAGACGCGGCCGAAAAAGCAAGGTTGGAAGCAGAGGCAAAGGCCAAAGCTGATGCTGAGGCAAAAGCTAAAGCAGATGCTGAAGCAAGGGAGCGTGAACGACTGGAAGCAGAAGCCAAGGCAAAGGCTGCGGCAGAGGAAAAGGCCAGATTGGCTGCAGAAGAAAAAGCTAAACGAGAGGCAGAAGCATTAGCCAAAGCACAAGCGGAAGAAAAAGCCAGACAAGATGCGGCAGAGGCTGCTCGTGTAGCAGCTGCGGAGAAGGCCCGCTTAGAAGCAGAAGTAAAGGCAAAGAAAGAGGCAGAAGCAAAAGCGAAAGCAGAGGCTGAACTCAAAGCAAAACAAGAGGCTGAGGCAGCCGCCAAAGCAGCTGCAGAAGCCAAAGCACAGGCATTGGCAGAGGAGAAAGCCAAGAAAGAAGCCGAAGCTAAAGCAAAAGCCGAGGCTGATGCAAAAGCTAAACAGGAAGCAGAAGCCGCTGCAAAGGCTGCAGCAGAAGCAAAGGCTAGAGCCGAGGCCGAAGAATTAGCCCGAAAAGAAGCCGAAGCTTTGGCTAAGAAGCAAGCTCAAGAAAAGGCCAAATTAGAAGCTGAAGCAAAGGCAAAGGCAGATGCAGAAGAGAAAGCCCGTTTATTGGCCGAATCTAAAGCGAAGGCCGAAGCAGAAGAAAAGGCCAAAGCTGAAGCAGCATTAGCTGCGAAATTAGCAGCTGAACAAAAAGTCAAAGACGAGGCTGAGGCAAAAGCAAAAGCTGAAGCAGAGGAAAAGGCCAGGGTTGCTAATGAAGCCAAATTGAAGCGTGAGGCTGAAGAAAAAGCTCGATTAGAAGCTGAAGCAAAAGCAAAAGCGGAAGCGGATGAGCGGGCAAGAATCGCTGCAGAAGCGCGCGCTAAACGCGAGGCAGAATTGAAGGCTAAAGAAGAGGCCGAAACCTTAGCTAAAGCTGCTGCTGCAGAAAAAGCTCGCAAGGAAGCCGAGGAAAAAGCCGCTGAAGCCGCTAGGATTAAGGCTGAACAAGACGCATTGGCAGCACAAAAAGCTAAGGAAGACAGTATCTTGATGGCTCAAGAGACTGCAAAATCCGAAGAACAGGAACGCGCTCGTCAGGAAGTACTTCGCAAAGCTGAAGAAAAGCGTATCAGGGATATTGAAGCTCAAAAGCAGGCTTATGCCATTACTTCCCAATCAACAAAGGACTCTACCCAACAGGCAAAAGGAAGTAATTTGACATATTCACTACCTGCACTGAAAAAGGAGTATCCTGAAGGTATGTCGGAAGAAACCATCACCGAATCCAACCGTACCATTTATAGGACCATTGTTAAGCTTGCAAGCAAGCAGGAAGTTTATTCCAAAGTTGTTTACTCCTATGGTGTGTTTTTCTTCAAAGAGAGCACCAGCATATCACAGTCCACCTATGACACGGATTTAAGAAGGATTAGGGAGTCTTTGAAGGGGAAGTAATCTTTTCACATATCCCAAGAAAGTATGTAGGGCTGTTTTCGTGTGAAAACAGCCCTTTAATATTTCTTGATGTAGAGATTATTTAGCCAAAACTGGAAATCTCCATTTTGCTAAAGCATATGAGCCGAAAAGAATTAAGCAATAGAACAAATCACCCATTACAGTTCCTTTGAAAAACGGAATTCCTGCAATATAGCATGAAACCAATCCGGCTCCTGATTTGGGATACAGATCGTACATCAACCATGTTCCAAAATTGGTGACGAAAAAAAACAGTATTGAGGAGACTAATGAGGCTACCATGATGGTTTGACGTTGTTCGCGACCACGCAAAAGGTAACCAATGGTAACTACCAAGGCAAAACTTCCATATACAAATACCATGTCTCGGTAAAATCCATTTCCATTCACCAATTCCAGGAGAATATCAGAGAAAAACAGTATTCCTAATGGTAATAAAAAGGAGTTCTTTTTAGAGGTAATATATGTTCCTGCAAACAGAGCAATGGCTCCAATTGGGGTAAAGTTGGGTATGTGAGGGATCAATCGTGATAGAGACACTAACAATAGTGCTCCTAGGATGAACTTCATTTTAGGCGATAATTCATGGATGATTTTCATTGTGGCAGTTTATTTTGCGGCAAAAATAACTTTTTTGGATTTCAATAACGACTTAAACAACATGAACAGGTTAATTGTTTAAGTTATTGAATATTCATTTTCAGGATTTTATACCCCAAATTTGGAGGGCTAAATCAGCTTGGTTTCTCAACATTTGCAAACCATTGGAAACCACCGCCCCTCGTAATCTGGATTCTCTCATGAGCAAGGTTTCCTCAGGGTTGTAAACCAAATCAAAGACCAGATGGCTTTCATCTACAAAATCAACTGGGATGGGTGGCATTTGAGATGTGCCAGGCCAAGTGCCCAAGGGAGTGGTGTTGATTAATATTTTGTATCTATCGAAGTGACTCCTTCTTAGACTATTGAAAACGATGTCATCTGCCCGCTTAGGATTCCTGCAGCAACAAACGCATTCTATGCCCATCCCTTGCAGAGCGAAACGCACAGAATCCGATGCTCCACCATTGCCAATAACCATCGCCGTTGTGTGGTTCGAACGAACCATAGGAAGGATAGCTGCCATGAAACCTATATGGTCAGTGTTGTGACCTTCCAAAATATTCCTTCCATTTGATGTATCATGAATCACTTTGATCACATTCACGGCGCCAATTTGAGCGGCATCATCACTTAAACAATCAATGTAAGGAATGATTTCATTCTTGTAGGGAATGGTAACATTGAATCCAGCTAAATCAGGATAAGTGCTATCCAACGAGGTTATTTCTGAGATGTTTGCCAACTCAAAATTGAGATAGCGGTTTCGAGATTCATCGCTATTAAAACCATAGGTTTCCTCGAAATATCGTTTCGAAAAGGAATGGGATAGCTTTTTACCGACTAAACCGTAAGTTGCCATTAGTGAAGATTAACCCTTTTTCTTAAAAGGGATTCAAATTGAAATCAACCTATTTCACTCTGCCAGGCCATGATACCGCCCTTGAGGTTTGACAAGTTGGTATAACCAAACCTGTTTTCCAACTCCCTAATCGCAGTTGCGCTTCTGGCACCACTGCGGCAATGTATCACCACGGGCTTGTCTTTGGGAATTTCTTCATGTCTGTCAACAACAGAACCCAGTGGAATTAAAATGCCTCCTAGATTTGCAGCATCATATTCGTACTGCTCGCGAACATCAATCAAAACAAAGTCGGATTTGTCATCCAGCATGGATTTTAATTCCTGAACTGTTACTTCTTTCATATTATGGATGTTTCTAAAAGTACTAATATTCTACTTCGGGCCCAATGCCTCCCAAAAACTGGAAAAAAGTATCGCTTCTCAATCCTAATCGCAAAGACTCTAATGCAATTACTTCCCCGGGAGCTATGTTGCCCAAGTTTGCATTGGCTCCAAATTGCTTGATCATATAAACCTGTTGGGACTTTATTGGAGCCTCCCAGATGATCTTTTCGGCAGGAACTTTACTTACAATTTTATTTATCAAGAGCGAATGGGCTTTACCATTGGGCCGATAAATTCCTACAGTACCGCTTTCTCGAGCTTCGGCTATAACTTTCCAAGCACCGGCTTGCAGTTCCTTTTGCATCATCTCGATCCACCTCGCAGGACGTATAATAATACCCTCCTCCTTACTACCAACCTCGGAAATTACGGTCACATATTTGCCTAACTGCTCTATTAATGAGCATTTATAGTTGTGATCCATGATGACAGAACCATCAGAAACCTCGGCGTATTCAAGCTTGTATCGGTCAATTACACGCAAATATTTCTCAAACTCTTTTCTGATAACAAAGGCCTCAAGCAAAGTGCCGCCGAAATATACAGGAATACCAGCGTTTCTGTATATGGCCAATTTTTCATTCAAAAACGGAGTTATAATGGAGCTTCCAAAACCTAATTTTACCAAATCGGTGAAAGGCCCTTGACCTTGAATGAAGTCCTCGGTCTCTTTTAAACCCAGTCCTTTGTCCATAACCATGGTGATGCCATGATTTCTGGGTTTATTTGTTCTTTCAGGAAGTAAACTCAGTTCAAAGTTCATCAGATGTCGCTTTTAGATGCGATCATTCTAATAATGTTACGATCGTTCCTCAGGGAAGGCATCAATTCGAAAATAATCATATAGTTTCGATCATCACGTTCCAACGCGGCTGCAAGGAAATCATAGGCCTCTTGTATACGCCCTGCGGCATAAAGGTTAACTGTTTGACGATACAAAAGCTCTGCGCAATGCGGATGAACAGATAACCCTCGGTTCGTGGAATCAACTGCGTCATCCGGGTTACCCGTCTCGGTGAGGAAATGGGCATGAGACAACCAGGAGTCAATATGTGATGGGAATTCTTCAACTGTACGAGTGTACAATTCGCCTGCTTCAGTAATGTTATTCAGATTGAATTCGCAATCGGCTAACAAAAGCCAAAACTCAGGATTGGTATGATCTTTCTCAATAGCCTTGCGTACATAATGGATGGCCTCATACCATCGCTCTTCATATTCAAGCGTTAAGGCAATTCCGTACCATGCCTGTGCCATCTCAGGCAACAATTTGACGGATTTCTTATAATATGTTCGGGCTTCATCCATTTTCTCAAGCTTTTCATAACACTCAGCTATGTTGAAATAGGTGATACCATCGGGATTGTAATACTCGAATGTTTGTATGTATTTGTTGATGGCCTCTTCAAACTCTCCCAACATGGCCAATACATGGGCTTTGTCCAAATGGGCTGGGGCGAAATCGTCCTTTATCAAAATACAGTAATCGAAGGCGTTCAAAGCTTCTTCAAGAGAGCCTAAACGACAATGTACATCACCTAAATTGTACCATGCAGCATACGAATAGGGATCCTTATCTATTAATCCTTTGAAAATATCCGCACCCTCTTGCAATCTTCCACTGACTGCAAGGCAAGCAGTCAATTCTTCCATTGCAATTTCGTAGTTATGATTCTTGTCAAGTGCCTTTTGGAAGTATACTACGGCTTTACTGTAATTCTGCATGTTTTGGTACGTGATAGCCATGCTGAAAAAAACTTCCTCATTGAATTCTGAAAGGGGAAGGGCACTTTTAAAACAATCCAAAGCCTCTTCATACTTGCCCAATGAGTTGAAAACGTTTCCCCTAACCATGAACATTTCAGGGTCAAAGGGGTTCAGTCGCTCAACCTTATCAAGTGTTTCCAGAGCTTTCAAATCGTGCCCAGTTAACGCATACAGATGGGCTTGCTTCAAAAGCAAATTGGCTGAATCCGGATGAAGTGTAGAAGCGTAATTGGAAACTTCGGCTGCTCGGTTAAACAGCCCTTTCTCAACGTAAAAGTCCAGGATTTTGATGAGTGTGTCAACATCGAAGAAATATCGATCCTTTTTACGGATCATTTCCTCAAAACGGGTCACATCCGTATCCATTTCCTCTTCCTGTCCGAACCCGTCGCTAAAGTTGTTTTCCTCGTCCATTGCCGTTACACTTCCTTACAAAGTTAAGGATATTAAACCCGCAACGCCATACCTCGATCCAAGTTATCCACACGATTGTGTTATGATTGTCTATGGTCTTGAAAATGAATGTTAAAAAGGGGTAATCCAGTAATGTTTAACAGTGCCATTTTGGGTTTAATGAGTTAAATTTGCCCATTATGGTGCTGCAAAATCTCCAACTTTTGAACTTCAGGAATTACAGCGATTTGAATCTTGATTTCTGTAGTGGATTGAATTGCCTTACGGGGTTGAATGGGAGTGGTAAAACCAACCTGCTTGATGCCATTCATTATTTGTCGATGACTCGTAGTTTTTTTCAAGCAAGCGACTCGCAAAGTGTCAAGCACGGCGAAAACTCCATGATGATTAGAGGAGAATTCCACTCAAATTTATCGATGGATGTAGTGCTGTGTGCCATCAAAAGCGGTCAAAAAAAGGTTTTTAAATTTAATGACTCCGAATACGACCGATTAAGCGAGCATATAGGATTGATTCCGATTGTAGTGATTGCTCCATCTGACATAGAAATGGCTCTCGGTGGAGGAGAGGGTAGGAGAAGATTCATGGATTCCCTCATTTCACAATATGATCGTAATTATCTGCAGCACCTCATCAGATATTCAGAAACATTGTCTCAGCGAAATTCCTTGTTGAAACAATTCGCTGCAAAAGGATTTGCGGACTGGTCATTGATGTCAATCTATGATGAACAGCTTAGTGCGTCTTGCATACAAATAACTGGAACCAGGCAGAAGTTTGTTGATGAATTCAATCCGATATTCGCCAAATATTATGCAGAGTTATCAGATGGTAAGGAAATCCCAGGATTGAAATACATGTCTCAGGTAAACCTTGGAAATTTAATTGAAAAACTTTTGGAGAACCGATCAAAGGATCTTGACCTTCAATATACATCTATTGGTTGTCATCGAGATGATTTGGAGTTTGAAACAAATGGCCTGCCGTTAAAGAAATACGCTTCGCAAGGGCAATTGAAAACCTATATGTGTGCCATTCGTCTGGCTCAATTCGAATTATTGGCTAAGCATTCCGGTAAAAAGCCATTGCTTTTGCTCGATGATGTGTTCGATCGATTGGATAATGCGCGAGTGAATAGGTTGCTTGAGCTGGTTTGCAGTCCTTTTTTCGGTCAGGTATTTTTATCCCATACCGACACGGATCGACTGCATTCAATATTGAGTTTGCTTCAAGCCGAATTCCGTATTTTTGATGTGAAAGACCACCAGGTTTACACTACCCCAACAATTTAAAAAATGAGAAACCAATCCGAAAGTAGTTTGGGTGATGTTATCCGACAATTGGCTGACGAGTACAATCTCAAGGATAAACTCAATCAGGTATCTGTTGTCAGACTTTGGGAAGAAATCCTAGGTAACATGGTTGGCAAAAACACCAAAGAGATTCGTTTTTACGATGGAACTCTTCGAGTACGAATCGAATCATCAGCACTCCGACAAGAGTTGGAATTTCAAAAAAACGAGATTATTGCCAAGCTGAATGACAGCTTAGGACAAGATGTAGTAAGGGAGTTGGTTCTTTGTTGAACTGAAATCAGAACTGCTCAGTTTTCGCGAAGAAAAAAGAGCCTTCGATTTCTGCATTTGCATCACTGTCTGAACCGTGCACAGCATTTGCATCAATCGATTTGGCGAACAGGTTACGAATAGTTCCAGGCTCAGCTTTCGCAGGGTCTGTGGCACCAATAAGCTTTCTGAAGTCTTCAACCGCGTTATCTTTCTCCAAAATCGCAGCAACGATTGGCCCAGAAGACATATATTTTACTAGTTCACCGTAAAATGGGCGCTCTTTGTGAACTTCATAGAATTTACCGGCAGTATCACCTGTTAAGCGGGTATATTTCATGGATATGATTTTGAAGCCTGCGCCGATAATCATATCTAAAATTTTGCCGATGTGTCCGTTTTCCACAGCATCGGGCTTTAGCATGGTGAATGTCCTGTTTGTTGCCACTTTATTTGAATTTTGGGATGCAAAGGTAGCAATTTTGGCACTTCCTCGCAATGATTCGTGCAAATCCGATTTTCATGGCTTTGGAACGCATTGAATTGGTTATTTTTACATCATGATACCTGTTTTCAATCAAGCTGATATTGATTCGCTCAAGAGCTTTTTGGAGCACCCCCGTAAACTGGTGGTTACAACCCATCATCGCCCAGACGGTGATGCAATGGGTTCTTCACTAGCACTTGGTGCATATTTGGAGCATAACGGGCATCATGTTACCGTTGTTACCCCAAGCGATTACCCGGATTTTCTTCTTTGGATGCCTGGGCAGCATTTGGTTACCAGCTTTGATCAAGAGCCCACAAAATGCATGGAGGTTATTTCAAGCGCAGAGGGATTATTCTGCCTGGATTTCAATACACCTTCCAGAACAGAAAAACTGGCCAATGCCATTACCCAGTGCGGAGCGCTAAAGATTATGATAGATCATCATTTAGATCCCGCGCCTTTCTGTGATATCACATTTTCTTTCAGGCAATCCTGTGCCACCTCTGAGCTGGTTTTTCACCTGATTGAAAAACTGGACGGTCCAAATTCAATAAATTCTGCCATAGCAACTTGTCTTTACACTGGTATTATGACCGATACCGGATCCTTTCGGTTTTCATCGATGACAGCCGACACCCATTCGATAATTGCAAAATTGATTCAATGCGGGGCAAGCAACCATGAAATACATGAACAGGTTTACGATAACTTTTCAATTGACCGTACTCGTTTCCTCGGTTATTGTATCAACGAAAAATTGCAGGTACTCCCCGAATATCGAACGGCCTATATTGCCATTTCACAATTAGAATTGGACCGGTTTAATCATCAGGCTGGAGATACCGAAGGTATCGTCAATTTCGCCCTCGGAATAAAAGGAATTCGATTAGCTGCATTCTTTTGTGAGCGTGATGGGATGATTAAGATTTCATTCAGGTCAAAGGGTGATTTCTCCGTTAAGGAACTTTCGTCCATGTATTTTTCAGGTGGAGGACATACCAATGCTGCAGGTGGTAAAAGTCATGACTCCTTGGAAGACACAGTCAAAAGGTTTGTGGAAGTTTTACCCTCTTTTTGTGATCGCCTTACCCCATGATTAAATTGAAAGACTCAAGATTGCTGCTTAAGATCCTCATTTTGGTCTCGATTTACTCTGGTGTTCTTTTAGTTGGTTGCAAAGATAAAAGGGGTATAGCAACTGGAGTTACTCCTCTTGATACTTCAGCTGAAACGCTGATAAGGAAGCAAAAAGAAATCATGAAGAATGAGTCACAAGATATCGATTTGTACATAGCGAGACGTGGATATAAAATGAATACAACAAAAACGGGCTTGAGATATCTAATTAATACTTCCAACCTGCCGGGCGATTCGATTCGAGCACTTGAGCAGGTCTCAATCAAATATAAAGTTTCTTTGTTGAATGGTGAAACAATTTATACATCAGATTCAACAGGCACCATGAATATAACTATTGGCAGGTCTGATGTGGCTAATGGTTTGCAAGAAGGATTGCAACTTATGCGAACCGGTGAACGAGCCTTGTTTATAATTCCGTCGCACTTAGGTTATGGACTTACAGGCGATGGTGATAAAATCAAAGGATATCAAACCTTGGTTGTGGAAGTTGATTCATTGGTTAAGAATATTAACAATTAGATTTTAATAGCTTTATGTTTACAAGAATCTTTAACGTACTATCTATTTTTTCTCTGTTCCTTATTTTTTCTTGTGGCACTGACTCTGAAGGTTACAGGAAGACCGAAGACGGATTGCGATATAAGTTTATTGATAACAATTCTGGCGAATCTCCTAAAATCGGCGATTTGATGGTGATGCATATAGCATATTCGAATGATAAAGACTCTATGTTGTTCGATTCAAAGTTATTTGCAGATTCATTTTCCGTTATGCTGGTTGAACCAACATTCAAAGGTGGGGTTGAAGAAGGTTTCGCTATGATGAGTGCCGGTGATAGTGCTGTTTTCAAAGTCCGTGCAGACTCCTTATTTGAAAAAACGTTCAAAGGACAATCACCCTATAAACCTAAAAAGGATGAATGGATTGTTTTCAATGTGAAAATGGTCAAGTATTATTCAAAATCGGTAGCAGACTCAATCCAAATCGCTACTGATTTAAGAAATAGGAGGGAAGAGTTTGCGGTACTCGACAGCTTTCTTCAAAAGATTGACCTAGACGTAGAGCCCACATCATCTGGGGCTTATCTTAAGGTCACATCAAATGGCTCCGGCTTACCTCCTGAAAAAGGTGATACGGTTGTGATCACCTACAAAGGAATGTTATTGAACGGTTATGTTTTCGACTCCACAGCCACGAAACCATTTGAATTCGTTGTTGGTGTAACTCCCGTAATCCAAGGCTGGGCCGATTGCATACCCAAGCTGGTGAAAGGTGATGAAGCTAAATTTGCATTCCCTTCCGATTTGGGATATGGAGCAATCGACCAAGGGGATATTCCTCCATACTCTCCACTTTATTTTGAAGTCCGTATCGTAGACATCAAGCGTGGTCGGAAATCAGGATCTTGAGGATCCAATTAAAAATACTGTAGGGATATCTTTTAATTTAGGCTTGGTCATTTGACGCCAAGAAATTATTTTTTGCGTCTGAATGTATTGTTTGGGTCCGGAAATATCCGAGGCCACGCACAAAAATGTTTCCCCGCTTAGCGAACCAAGCATGTCATCGAACAGTTGCTCATTACGATAGGGTGTTTCAATAAATATATGTGTAGCACCTGACTTTCTTGAGTTGGTTTCCAAATCCTTAAGCATCGACTTCCTGTCGGATTTTTCCTTGGGTAGGTAACCATGGAAGTTGAAATTTTGTCCATTTAATCCTGATGCTGCCATAGCCAAAAACAAGGATGATGGTCCTACCAAGGGTACAACCTTGATCCCTAATTCATGGGCTAACTTAACAGCTTCCGAACCCGGATCCGCCAAACCAGGCATCCCTGATTCACTCATTACACCAACATCTTGCCCCTTTAATAGTGAGTTATTAAACACATCCGAAATCAACTCCTTATTGGAATTATGTTTGTCCAATTGATGCACTGCAATTTCTTGCAATGGCTTTGCAGTTGAAATTTGCTTCAAATAAGCTCTGGCTGTTTTGGCATTTTCAACTATGAAAACCTCCAATACACGGGGTTTTTCCAATACAGTGATCGGCAAAATCTGATCTGCTGGACATTCGCCAATGGGGACTGGAACAAGATATAGCGTTCCCTTATTATTTTCGGACATTGACGTCAGGTTGTTTTGATTTTTGAAACAATAACTCCACAAGCGTCATCAATGAGTTGGTATACCTTTTCGAAGACATCGTCCGACATGCGGTATGGGTCAGGTACATTACGCAATTCAGCATGGTCTGCAAATTCAAGCAATAAATGTGTTCTGGAAAGATAATCAGGGTTCATTGTCAAAGACGATATTTGTTCGTGCACACTTTGATCCATAGTGAAAATCAAATCGAATTTTTCGAAATCCTCTATTACAAATGGACGAGACTTTTGACGGCTGATATTTAGTCCATGGTTTGCTGCTACTCGTATTGAACCTGGTTGTGGCGGATCTCCCTCATGAAAGGAAAGAACCCCTGCAGAATCGACATGGCCGATAATATTTGATTCTTCTAAATGCTTTTGCATGATGCCTTCGGCTAAAGGAGACCTGCAAATATTGCCTAAGCATACCATCAAGATTTTCATAGGATTGGGGCTGTAAAAAATGAAAGGCGGACTCATGATGAAAGCCCGCCTTTGATAATTGATGATCCGATAGACGGATTATTTTTCGTTGATTTGAATTCGCTTTTGGATATCGGTAACGTAAGTTTTGAACTTCTTATCTGTTTCCATAAGGTTATTTACGGTTCTACAAGCGTGAAGTACGGTTGCATGGTCTTTACCACCGCAATGGGAACCGATATTGGAAAGGCTTGATTTGGTCATGCTTTTGGAGAAGTACATCGCCAACTGACGAGCCTGAACAACCTCACGTTTACGAGTCTTTGATTTGAGAACATCCAAAGGAAGGTCGAAATAATCACAAACGACTTTTTGGATATAGTCGATGGATATTTCATGGACTGTATTCTTAACGAACTTGTCAACCATCTGCTTGGCCAATTCCAATGTGATTGGCTTCTTGTTGAGCAATGATTGTGCAATAATGGAAGTGTATGCGCCTTCGAGTTCACGGATGTTGGTGGTGATGCTCATGGCTACATATTCCAGGATATCGTTTGGCAACTCAACACCATCAACATAAATCTTGTTGCGGAGAATTGCAATACGCGTTTCTAAGTCTGGAATTTGTAGATCTGCGGAAAGTCCCCATTTAAAACGGCTAAGCAATCTTTGTTCCATTCCTTGCAAATCAACCGGAGGCTTATCTGAAGTAAGGATTATCTGCTTGTTGTTTTGATGTAGGTGGTTAAATATGTGGAAAAACACATCCTGAGTTCTTTCCTTTCCGGCGAAGAACTGGATATCGTCGATGATCAAGACATCGATCATCTGGTAAAAGTGAATGAAGTCGTTTGTGGAGTTGTTCTTAACAGCATCAACGAACTGGTTCATGAAACGATCTGCTGGAACGTATAGAACGGTTTTGTTCGGGTGCGTGTTTTTAATCTCAATTCCAATAGCATGTGCAAGGTGGGTTTTGCCCAATCCTGTGCTACCGTATATAAGGAGCGGATTAAAGGATGTGCCACCTGGTTTGTTTGAAACTGCAAATCCGGCTGAACGAGCCAAACGGTTGCAATCACCTTCTATAAAGTTATCGAAGGAAAACGAAGATTTCAGCTGCGAATCAACATCAAGCTTTTTAAGTCCTGGAATGATGAACGGGTTGCGGATGGTTGACCCAATATCCAACGGCATGGCAACAGGGGAGTTCTTGAGGCTGCTGTTGTTTTTTGCAGGCATCTTAACGGTGTAGGGCTGGGATGCGTTTTGGTTGTTCTCCATAACGATGGAGTATTCCAAACGGCCTTGTGGACCAAGCTGCTGCTTAATGGATTTTCGGAGAAGATCGAGATAATGTTCTTCCAACCATTCGTATACAAATTGGCTTGGTACCTCAATGGTGAGAACCTTGTTATCCAATTTGACAGGTTTGATGGGCTCGAACCAGGTTTTGAAATTTTGGGCACTGACATTGTCTCGAATGAGGGCAAGACAATTTTCCCATACCTGTTCCAAAGACTTCTGCATATGTATTGAACTGGTTTCTTAACTGGTTAATTAGTGTGTTAGGGCGCCGGGAAAAACCGGCTGTTTGGGGATGTAATATTACGCAAATATTCGTTAAAAAAAATAATAAAAAAATTTATTTCGCACTTGTTTTTTTGAATTCAATTACTGTACCTGTTATTTCTTTTTTTTCTTTTGCATTCCTATTGAATTTCACGGAAATTTTTCCTAATCTCAGGCCAGCCCATCCCGCTTGGGAAACCATTACTTTTTTACCTATTGAATTGGTTTCAATTACAGGTTCATCCAAAAATGTATGGGTATGGCCTCCGATAATAATATCAATGTGTTCCGAATTGCGGGCCAATTTCAGGTCTGAAATTTGATTTCCACTGTATTCGAAGCCGATGTGTGATAGGCATACCACCAAATCACATTTCATTTCAAGCTTGAGCAATTTAGATGTTTTCTCAGCAGCAATATCGGCGTTGTAGTAAACCACGTTGCCCGATAATTTCTTATCCACCAATCCTTGTAGATTGATTCCGACTCCAAAAACACCAATCTTTAATCCCTTTCTTTTGAAAATCTGATAAGTCTTGATTAATCCGTTCAATTCCGTGTTTTCAAACCCGTAATTACAATTGAGAATGGGGAATTTGGCAATGGGAATCACTGATGCCAATCCGTTCGTCCCATTATCAAATTCATGGTTTCCCAAAGTGCCTGCATCATATCCAAGAATATTCATAATCTTAAGTTCTGGAGAGCCCTTGAAATAGTTGTAGTATGGAGTCCCCTGGAACATGTCTCCCGCATCCAAAAGCAATAACTCAGGGTCCTCTGTCCTAAGCATTGAAATGAGCCTTGCACGGGCTTCAGCGCCACCCATACCGGCATATTTAGGGTGGTTGGATGGGAATGGATCTAAATGGCTGTGAACGTCATTTGTGTGCAAAATGGTTAGCGTCTGTTCCTGGTGACCAATTACAGCCAATGCGGGATTAAGAGCCAATGCTCCTATACCTGTGGCCATTCCACTGATAAACCGTCTTCTGGAAAGTTCAAGGTTTAATGCGTCCATCAGTAGAAGATTCTATTGGTTTTTTCAATTGCTCCCTCATCTGGATGTGGTTAATCAAGGCATCCCGAACTTTTACTCCAGTGCTGTGAATGTTGGGCTCCATATTAAGCATATTCATGCCATCCCCACCACGGGCCAAAAAATCGTTTGTCCCAATACGAAAAGAGTTGTTGGAATTCAGAGCTTTACCATTTGATAAAGTAACATTTTCCACACCAACTCCACTGAGCTTCATGGTCATGCCGGCTATGGGAGCCCCTCCCTTTTCACGGATATAACGAACAACAG
>JBJTQS010000250.1:0-18176 GCA_046075765.1 Bacteroidota bacterium | reverse complement strand
TTCAAAAAACAACAATTATCGAACCCCGAAAGTTAACGAGGTGATTGCTCTAATTGCCCATGAATCAAGGAGTTTGGAGAATAAAAAAAGCCGAACTTTTAAAGATTTCTCTAAAAAGTCCGGCTTGGTACCCGGGACGGGACTTGAACCCGTACGGCTGTTAAGGGCCACAGGATTTTAAGTCCTGCGTGTCTACCAATTCCACCACCCAGGTATCTCCTCTTTGGAGGATAACCATACTTTTCAAACAAAAAGCCCCTTCGGTCTGAAAGGGCTTGGAGCGAAAGACGAGTCTCGAACTCGCGACCTCAACCTTGGCAAGGTTGCGCTCTACCAACTGAGCTACTTTCGCAATTTGAGATTGCAAATTTACATTCAAAAAATTA
The DNA here is from genome assembly GCA_046075765.1 of Bacteroidota bacterium. Taxonomy (GTDB): domain Bacteria; phylum Bacteroidota; class Bacteroidia; order AKYH767-A; family OLB10; genus JALRAP01. Next base: position 17,790 of record JBJTQS010000250.1, on the reverse strand, counting down.
AAAATCAAAGCGAATGAAAAATCGTGATAAATCTATTCTTACTTTTTGATAATCAGCTTTTTAATGTCATTAAGTTTAATCATTGCTTCCACAGGAGTCAAGGTGTTTAAATCCGTGGCAAGTATTTCTTCGCGGATTGATTCGAGAACTGGATCATCTAACTTGAAAATACTGAGCTGCATATTGTCGCTCTGCGACTTTAATTTGTCGTTTGGTTGAACACCTCCCTCTAAATCTTTGCATTCTAGGTTGGAAAGAAGTTTCTCAGCCTTTTCAATAATGGCTGAAGGCATTCCGGCCATTCGGGCAACATGAATACCAAAGCTATGTTCCGAACCACCTGGCGTGAGTTTCCTAAGGAATAATATCTTGTTTCCAGACTCCTTAACAGCTACATGGTAATTGTGGATTCGTTCTCGAGAGGATGCGATTTCATTCAATTCATGGTAATGGGTTGCGAAAAGGGTTTTGGGACGTGCAAGAGGGTTCTCATGCAAATAATCGGCAATGGCCCAAGCGATACTAATCCCATCGTAGGTAGATGTACCTCGTCCTATCTCATCTAGAATAACCAGGCTTTTGTTTGAAATGTTATTAAGGATGCTGGAGGTTTCATTCATTTCAACCATGAAGGTTGATTCTCCTGATGAAATGTTGTCTGATGCACCAACCCTGGTAAAGATCTTGTCAACTATTCCAATGGAAGCGGCTGTAGCGGGTACAAAGCAGCCAATCTGCGCCATTAATGTGATCAAAGCGGTTTGTCTGAGAATGGCGGATTTACCAGACATGTTTGGTCCGGTTATGATGATGATTTGCTGGGAGTCGGGATTTAATGCGATATCATTCGGAACATAGGCCTCACCCGTTGCCATTTGGCGTTCTAATACAGGATGCCTCCCGTTTTTGATATCCAATACAGTTGATTCGTTCAGCTCTGGCTTGCAATAACTATTCTGATAGGATGCAGTTGCGAAAGATAATAGGCAATCCAATCGGGCTATGCTTGCCGCATTGCCCTGCACCTGCAACACATAATCGGCAGTCTTTCCAACTAAGTCTTGGTATAACTGCTCCTCTAAAAGGGATATTTTATCCTCTGCCCCTAATATGGTGTCTTCATATTCCTTGAGTTCGGCAGTAATATATCGCTCGGCGTTTACAAGGGTTTGCTTACGAATCCATTCAGTAGGTACTTTGTCTTTGTGTGCATTGGTAACTTCTATGTAGTAACCGAAGACGTTATTGAAAGCAATCTTCAACGAGGGGATGCCCGTTCTCTCAGATTCTCTTTTTTGAATACCTAGAAGATGATCCTTTCCATTAGTGGAAATGTTCCTTAACCGGTCGAGTTCATCAGAAACGCCCGCTCTAATCACTCCGCCTTTAGCTAGTAGGGCGGGAGGATCTTCGCTCAATGTTTCACCAAGTAACTCTACTAATTCTGGGCATGGGTTTAACCGGTCTGCTATACGGTCAAGTGCTGGAATGGAAGTTTTCTTACACAATGCAATCAAATGCTCAATCATCGTGAGTGCTCTTTTCAATTGCTGCAGTTCCCTTGGAGCTATTTTTCGGATAGCTACTCTGGAAATCATACGCTCCAAATCGCCCATCCCTCTGATGTTGTTCGCCGTTTGCTCAGCTTCATCTCTGTTTTTGAAAAAATGTTCAACGGTATTTAGACGTTCTTCGATTCGCGATTTTTCTTTGATAGGCATCAAAATCCATCTGCGAAGCAATCGAGAGCCCATAGGGGAGACCGTATGGTCCAGCACATGAATGAGCGTTTTGGCGTTTTCATTCGGGGATGAAACCAATTCCAGGTTTCTTACAGTGAACCTATCCAACCAAACATATACATCCTCTTCAATCCGTGAAATACTGTTTATATGGCCCAAGCGTTCTTGGTGGTTCTGGTTAAGGTAGTGAAGTGCTGCGCCTGATGCGGTAATGGCAAGATCCATGTCTTGAATGCCAAACCCCTTCAGCGAAAGCGTTCCGAAATGCTTTAATAACTTCTCTTCTCCGAACTCTCTTGAAAAGGCCCAGTCGTCTAAATGATACAAGTAGGCTTTTTCGCCTAATCGGTTGGCGAATTCTTTCAAACTGGATCTGGAAACGATGATTTCGGTGGGAGCAAAGTTTTGGATGATCCGATTGATATGTTCTGTTGTTCCTTGTGAGCAGAAGAACTCTCCAGTAGAAACATCTAATAGCGCGATTCCTTCTTCGTTGCCAGTTCCGAAAATTACCGCAAGAAAATTATTGCTCTTATGGTCCAAAATCTTGTCGGAGAAAGCCACACCAGGAGTCACGAGCTCGGTAACTCCTCGTTTTACTACGGTTTTGGCTGTCTTAGGGTCTTCGAGCTGGTCGCAAATGGCAACTCGTTGACCAGCTCTTACCAACTTGGGCAAGTAAGTCTCCAAGGCATGGTGGGGGAACCCGGCAAGTTCAATGGATGCTGCGGCACCATTGGCCCTTTTTGTGAGGACAATACCTAAAATTGAAGATGCTTTGACGGCATCATCATTAAATGTTTCGTAAAAATCACCAACCCTGAATAACAATAGTGCATCCGGATGCTGTGCTTTGATGGCATTGTATTGCTTCATCAAAGGGGTTTCCGAAACCAGGGTTTTACTGGATTGTCCAACAGCTGTTTTCATGATTGTATCAACACCTTTTCTCCAATCGCCAAGTTATCTATTTTTACCTGGATTCTCAAACCACATCCCATGCGTTTCCTTAAAAACTCTGAACTAGGTCGTCCGCAATTAGATCAATTCAAGCAACTGAAAAAAATGCCAGTAAAGGTGGTGCTCGATAATGTCAGAAGTGGTTCCAATGTTGGTTCTGTTTTCAGGACAGCGGATGCTTTTGCGGTTCAAGAGATTTTTCTTTGTGGCATTACAGCTTGTCCGCCCGAAAGAGAAATACTAAAAACAGCTCTTGGCGCCACAGAATCGGTTGCATGGCGACATTTCACCAGCACTCTCGATGCTATAAAAGAGTTGAAAGATTCCGGCTACAAAATCATGGCTATCGAACAGGCTGATTCATCCGTTTATTTAAATGAATTCAGTTTCGATTTGTGTAGCGATTCTTTGGCTTTGGTTTTCGGTAACGAAATCAAGGGCGTCGACGAAGCTTTAATCCCATTGTTGGATGGTTGTTTGGAAATCCCTCAATTTGGCACAAAGCACTCATTGAATGTGAGTGTTTGTGCTGGCGTTGTTCTTTGGGAATTATTCAGCCAATACAAATAAAAAAAGGAGACCAATTGGCCTCCTTTTCCTATTGATTTAATGGATTTTAGCGTCCGAAACTGAAGTCTACACGACGATCCATGGATGCATTGCTCTTATCTGCAATCGGCTCTTTTGAACCTTTTGCTTCAGTAGTAATGCGAGAGGCATCTATACCATAAACCTTAACCAGGTGGTTTTTAACTGCATCAGCACGACGTTGGGCGAGTTTCATGTTTGCCGATTCAGAACCAGTTCTATCAGCATTGCCTGTAATTACCACTTTCAAAGATGGCTTTGATTTCATAGCTCTTGCAACAATCAAGACACGGTCTTTATATACCTGCTTGATCTCTGTCGAATTCAAATCGAAGAATACTGATGGAAGGTAGGAAGCTCCAGCAGCACCAGCCAATCCAGCTGCTCCGGCTGCGCCAGCTTCTCCAGATCCTCCAGAGGTTCCGTCAGCACCACCACCCAGAAGAGCTTTTTCGATAGATGAGCCTTGGAAGTTTACTAATGTTCCTGTTGGGGTGTTAGGCTCAAGATCTTTTCCGTCTGGAACACCGTCGCCATCAGTGTCGATTTCAACTCCGTTTTCGTTAACCTTGGCACCTTTGATACTGAATGGATCACCATCCTTGTGGTCTGGAATACCATCACCATCGGTATCAATCGCTGTTCCATCACCATACACTTTAACGCCTTCTTCAGTGGAGTTGTCTTTGTCGAAAATATCAGATACTCCGTCTTTGTCCTTGTCACCGCTCAACAAATCAACACGGTCTTTTACATCTGCCAGATCGTTGTACACAACCTCCATTGGGTTTACCCACTCAAGAGCTTTGTTGTTTTTACCAAAAGTGTAATTGGCTCCCAGCTTAACAAACATGTAGGCATCGTTTTCGGTTAGGGGTTTGTCTACCAAGTCAACATTATCGGTAAACAATTTGCGGTAATCTGCGCTTAATGAAACATCGACTTTTCCAATCTGATATTTAAAGCCTATTCCGAAAGGAATATTGATAGTCGATTTTGAACCAGATTCTAACGAGGATTTGATGCCATTAGTGCTGTCAAGAGCTCCAGTCAACTCCGTATTATAGTTGGTGAAGCCTACTCCTAATGACATAAAAAAGTGGAACCTCTTGTCACGTTTCAAGTGCGAAATATTACCAAATGTATAAACGCTTTCGAGAGCTACATCGATAACGGGTGAGCTTATTTCGGTACCGTAAAACTTTAATGTACCTAAGTCAGTATCAACTTTCTCAAAACTTGGACCTGATTCAAGTCGACTCATCATACCGCTAAGCCTTAGGCCAACGGAATGGGTTAGTTGCTTGGATACTTGTAATCCAAATGCTGGGATGAATTTAATACCTGAGATGGCTTTATCATCATTGGTGGTATCTTTCACATCTCCAAAAAACAAAGGAGTACCAAAAGATAGGCCCACAGACCAAGTATCGTATGTCTTGGCAGATGGCAGTCCGTATTTTCCTGAACCCCGACCATTTGCAGCAATCACAAATGCAAGCATCAGCACAGGCAATGTAAGGAATGATTTGATTTTCATGTTAGGTTGTTTTTAAACCGATTTGATTTTGCGCAATAATAGTCAATTGTTTGAAATTGAATGCCCACTCAATGCAAAGATTTTCACATAGATAGGTTAATAGATATCTGTTTTATGATTTGCTCCAGATGTTCATTGTTGTTTACAAAATCCAATTCTGATGAATTGATAATCAGCACCTTGCTTTTTTCCATAGTATTAATTCTACGTGTATAGGCCTTAGAAATCTTATCCAAATAGTTTGATTCAATAGCCTTTTCATAAGGTCTGCCTCGCTTCGATATGTTTCGCTCGAGCCTTTTTACATCGCTATTCAGAAAAATTATAAGATCTGGGTGAATCATTTTTTCTGCCATCATGTTGTGAAAAGTGTCAAATAACTCGAGTTCTTTAGGATGCAAATTTACTGAGGCAAAAATCCTGCACTTTTCAAAATGGTAATCGGAAATGATGTGTTGCTCATTGACTTGCTCAAAAACCTTGCTCATTTGTTGGTATCGTGCAGCCAAAAACGAAAGTTCCAGCGGGAAAGCGAACTTGTCTGGATTTTCGTAAAATCTCGGGAGAAAGGTGTTGTCTGCAAACTCCTCCAACATGGGGGTGGCACCAAACCTCTGACAAAGCAAATGAACCAAAGAGGTTTTGCCAGCGCCAATATTCCCTTCCACTACTATGAACATGGTGTTTTACTTGACTTTTGAAGTAACAAAGAAGGTTCGTCCAAATCTGTGCATTCGGCAAGGAGTTCGGACATCTTCTTTTCTAAAACCGGGTGGGTGAAATCGGGTAAAATTTCACAAATGGGTACCAAATTAAACCTTCTCTGATGCATTCTAGGATGTGGAATGGTCAGATTTTCGTTTTCCAAAACCATGTCATCAAAAAAAAGTATGTCTATGTCCAGGCTTCTTGGTCCGTTTTCAAATTCCTTGTTCTTCCCATGGAGCAGCTCAAGATTATTGCAACAGTTATGGAACTCAGCCAAATCCAATGGGGTGTCTAAAACCAAGAGCTGGTTCAAGAAATCACGCTGATTGAAGTAGCCCCAAGGTTTGGTCCTATAAATTGCCGAAGACGAAACAAGTTGGTTTTGGTGCATTTCAAATGAACGCAAAGCACTTTCGAAAACGCAAACGGTATCGCCTACATTTCCTCCTAACATGACAATGGCACGGTGTAATTTTGTCATAAGAAGGTACAAAATTACCAACTAGACATAAAAAATTCTGGTTTATTACGAAATTTGAAAGCAATAAAACTTTTTACACCACATCTCAATGAAGCAATTTTTAAAAACCGTGTTAGCCTCCATGATCGGAGTATTTCTCAGCTCTATTCTATTGTTCTTTTTTGTAATCTTGCTCATAATTGGCATAGCATCCACGGTTGACTCACCAAAATCCGGATCCGCTGAAAAAGGTACAATCCTTCACCTGAATTTGACCGAGGAAATTAGTGAAAGGGCATCCGACAACCCTTTTGCCAACTTGAATCCCATGTCATTACAGGTCGGTAAGGGGTTGGGCTTAGATAGAATCCTGGAGTGCTTGGAAAAAGCCTCAAAAGACCCCAACATAAGCGGTATATATTTGGAAGTTCCATCTGTCAACGGCGGTATGGCATCTATGGAGGAGATTCGAAATGCCCTTAAAGCATTCAAGAAATCCGGGAAATTTGTTTACGCTTACGCGGATGTCTACTCACAAGGAGGCTATTATCTTGCCTCAACAGCCGACCAAGTTTGGATGAATCCAGAAGGAATGTTGGACATGCGAGGGATGTCGGCCTCCATTCCTTTTTTCAAGGGAGCACTTGAGAAACTGGAAGTTAGGCCTGAAATCATCCGCCATGGCAAATTCAAAAGCGCTGTTGAACCGTTCATCCTCGATAAAATGAGTGATGAGAATCGCGCCCAAACAGCCGAATATGTGGACGACCTTTGGTCGCATTATCTTTCCAAAGTAGGCGAATCAAGAAAAATCCAAATGGATTCACTGAAATCCTATGCAGCCAACTTTACAGTAAGAACCGCTGCTGATGCAGTGAAAATGGGATTGGTTGATACATTGGCCTACATGGATGTGTTCCTTAAAAAGCTTTGTGATAAAACTGGTAAGACCGATGAAGATGATTTAGAGCTTGTCGGGTTATCCAAATATTATGATTTTGCAGATCCTAGTCCAGAAAAAGAGCCAACCCGCGACAAAATTGCTGTTATTTATGCCGTCGGTGATATCGTTTCAGGAGAGGGTGATGAGTCTGAAATCGGTTCTGAAAGCCTCTCCAAAACCATTCGCGAAGTACGTACCGACGATAAAGTCAAGGCAGTTGTACTGCGTGTAAATTCTCCTGGAGGTGATGCCTTGGCATCCGACATCATTTGGCGTGAAATGGAATTGTGTCGCAAAGCAAAGCCCGTGATTGTTTCAATGGGCGATGTGGCTGCATCGGGAGGTTATTATATCAGCTGCAATGCCGATTCTATTTTCGCACAACCTAACACCATTACCGGTTCTATCGGGGTTTTCGGCTTGATGTTCAATATTCAAGACATGTTGAAGAATAAATTAGGCGTAACATACGATTCATACAATACAGGCTCTTATGCTGATTTAGGTTCCATGACAAGACCGATGACCGAATCAGAAAGGGCAATTATGCAGGGCTTTGTGGAGCAAACTTATGCGACTTTCACAGGACGGGTTTCAGACGGTCGATCCATGTCGGTGGCTCAAGTTGACTCAATTGGGCAGGGTAGGGTATGGTCAGGAGTGGATGCCCAAAGATTAGGATTGGTTGATGCATTAGGTGGAATCAATGAGGCAATTGCTGCTGCCGCAAAAAAAGCTGGACTAAAAAATTATCGTATTGCGGATTATCCTAAGCAGAAGGATCCTATCAAGGCTTTGTTAGATGACTTTTCAGGTGAATCCGCTGTAAAGGCATTTGAAAAAAGATTCGAAGTCGGATCACAGTACCTGAAAACAATCGAACGTGTCAAGAAAATGAAAGGTATCCAGGCGCGCTTTATTTACGATCGCATCAGTTACTGATCTGCTTTCGAACCATGCACAATAAAGCTATCTCCAATTTATTGGAGGAAACAGCCGATTTGCTCGACCTGCATCAGGAAAACGAGTTCAGATCCAAGGCCATTCGTTCATCCGCTTTCGCTGTTTCTAAAATCGAACAGGGATTATGTGGTCTTTCCTTGGATGAAATAGCCTCTTTCAAGGGCGTTGGCAAAAGTACTGCGACAAAAATTTTGGAAATCTGTGCTAAGGGTGATTTTCAAGAACATTTGGAATTAATATCTAAAACACCTGCAGGTATTTTAGAGCTTTTTGATATCAAAGGACTCGGTCCCAAAAAAATCGCATTGTTGTGGAAAGGATTGGGAGTAGAATCACCAGGTGAATTGTTATATGCGTGCAATGAAAACCGTTTGGTTTCATTGAAGGGCTTCGGAGAAAAGACTCAAGCGGAAATCAAGAAGAACCTGGAGTTTAAAGCCTCCCAAAAAGGTTTTTTCCATTATGCAAAAGCAGAGGCTTACGCTGATAGTTTTATCTCGGTTCTTAAATCCAATAATTTCAATCATGATTTGAGTTTCGTTGGTGATTTCAGGCGCAAATGTGAGGTGGTAAAACAAATTGATTTGTTCACTAAGGCTTCTTATCATGATTTTCTATCAGTTCTTGATAAGCTTAATGAAGCAGGTTTTCAATTTTTGCACAACGATGATATCCAGTCCAAATTCAACTCATCTGGTGGACCTGATTTTGTTATTCATCATGATGGTGAAAACCCCGTCTGGTCCGTTTTTAATCTAACAGGGCCGGAATTGCATGTTAGTGGTGTCAAGTCGAAACTCGGAATTGAAAATCCTGAGAATCAAATTTGGGCTGACGAAAAGGCTATTTACTTTGCCGCTGGCTTAAGTTTTATTGAACCTGAGATGAGAGACTTAGACGGCTTTGTTTCTGCCTCTTGGAAGATTGTTGATAATGACGACCTGAAAGGGTGTTTGCATAATCATAGTACATACAGCGATGGAGCGTCTACATTGAAGGAAATGGCGAACGCATGCAAAGCACAGGGACTTCAGTATTTTGCAATTTGTGACCACAGTAAATCCGCCTTTTATGCTGGTGGCTTGAAAGAGGAAGATGTTATTCGCCAACACATTGAAATCGATCAGCTAAATAAGGAGTTAAAGCCTTTTGTGATCTTCAAGGGGATAGAGTCAGATATACTTACGGATGGAAGTTTAGACTATTCCGACGAAGTTTTGGCTTCGTTTGATGTTGTTGTGGCTTCCATACATTCGGGATTGAAAATGGATGAGGAAAAAGCAACTGCAAGAATCATCAAGGCAGTGGAAAATCCTTACACCACTATACTTGGTCATCCAACAGGAAGGTTATTGCTCTCAAGACAAGGATATCCATTGGATCATCGAAAAGTAATTGACGCATGCGCTGCAAACGGTGTTGCGATAGAATTGAATGCGCATCCATATCGCTTGGATATCGATTGGAGATGGTTGAATACAGCAATTGAAAAAGGCGTACTCATTTCTATCAATCCCGATGCACATCATACTGATGGCATAAGTGATATGCGGTTTGGAGTAAATGTTGCACGAAAAGCGGGAATTGGCGCTCATCATGTTTTGAATGCCATGGATTTGAATGCGTTCATGTCTTGGCTTTCCAATCGAAAAATGTCCTGATCTGTTTAATTTTTCCTAACTTAGGGATTCTACATTATGCCGATAGTAAACTCCATAGTATCGTGGGTAATGAAACAGCGGATACACCAAATCGAGCTGTTCATCAAATACCCCTGCGAAGTCCAAGACGATTGGTTTAAAAAGCTAATCGAATCAGGTCGTTTTAGCGAGTGGGGAAGGGTCCACGATTATGCTGGCATCTCAAACCTTTCCGACTTTAGAAACAGGGTGCCCATACAGGATTACGAATCTTTGAAACCTTGGATCAATCGGCTTAGGGCAGGTGAACAACGTTTGCTTTGGAATACCGAGACAAAGTGGTTTGCCAAGTCGTCCGGAACAACCAGTGATAAAAGTAAGTTTATCCCTGTTACCGAGGAGTCCCTTGAAGAATGTCATTTTAAAGGTGGTAAGGATTTGTTATCAATCTACTGTAACAATCATCCTGATACAGGACTATTCAACGGTAAATTATTGTCGCTTGGCGGTAGTCATGATGCTGGTTCCTACGACAACGATACTTTTTATGGTGATTTGTCGGCCATACTTATCCAAAACCTGCCCTTATGGGTTCAGATTTTCCGAACACCCGATATCTCTATTGCCTTAATGAGCGAATGGGAGTCTAAAATACAGCAGATTGCATTAACAACAATTAATGAGGACGTAACCAACATTTCGGGTGTTCCATCGTGGACGCTTGTTCTGCTGAATCGTATTTTGGAAATAACCGGAAAGGACAATATATCCGAAGTTTGGCCAAATTTGGAACTCTTCACCCATGGTGCGGTAAGCTTCGACCCCTATAGGAAACAGTTCAACGACCTTATTCCTAATCCAAGGATGAATTATTACGAGACTTATAATGCATCCGAAGGTTTTTTTGGTATTCAAGACCGGCATAGGTCAGACGAGATGTTACTTATGTTGGATTATGGGATTTTTTACGAGTTCATTCCAATAGAGGAAATTGATTCCGAAAACCCGAAAGTCGTGACGTTGCAAGAAGTGGAAACGGGACGAAATTACGCGGTGGTTATCTCGACCAATGGCGGACTATGGCGATATAAAATTGGAGATACAATCACTTTTACATCCAAATTCCCATTCAGGATACGAATTACAGGAAGAACCGCACATTTCATCAATGCCTTTGGAGAAGAGTTGATCGTTGACAATGCTGAAAAGGCTATTTCGGCTGCAGCCCTTCGTACTTCTTGCGTAGTGAAAGACTATACCGCTTGCCCTGTTTATCACTCCGGTAAGGTTTCTGGTGCACATGAATGGTTAATTGAATTTGAATCTCCTCCTGGGGATTTGAATCAATTTGTTACAGCATTGGATGAGGAATTGAAGATGCGCAACTCCGATTATGAAGCAAAGCGTCACAAGAACATGGTGCTCGGTTTACCCATAGTGCGCTCTTTGAGAGCTGGAACTTTTTATGGTTGGATGAAGAGTCGTGAAAAACTAGGCGGACAGCATAAGGTACCCAGGCTTTCCAACAACAGGTCTATCGTTGAGTCAATATTATCTTCCGCAAATCAACTTCAGACGGTATGAGTTTTCGTGTCTTGGCCCTACTGCTTGCGGTCTGCTCTATGGGCTTTCAGTCATATTCTCAAAGTAAATCGTTTACATACACTCTGCCCTTAGGGACCACTAATTGGGAGGTGGATGCTTTAGGCAATTTGTATGTGTTTAATGCATTTGATTTGACTCGCATCGGTCCTGATGGATCTATCCTCCGGACATTCAGCTCCAGGGATTTTGGGCATATTGGAGCTATTGACGTATCAGATGCGTTCAGTCCTTTGCTTAATTATCCCGCATTCAACAAGGTGATTGAGCTTGACAATTCATTTGCGGTAAAATCAAATTGGTCGCCTATAAACAGTAGCGGAACGGGAGATTTAATGGTTTGTAGGGCCCCCGGTAATGGTTATTGGTCATATGATAGGTTAAATGCAAGGCCGGTTTTGTTTGACTTGAGTGGTAAAACAATCTCGGAAGGGACGGACCTTTCTGCATTATTGGATGAAGATGCTAATATAAATTACATGAATGCTTCGGATGATATGCTGGTCTTTTCCAAGAGAGGTTTCGGGCTCTTTGTGTTTGACCGTTTTGGTACGTTTATTTACCGCATTCCAGGAGCCAATTTGGTGTTCTCGGGTTTTTCAGGATCCGATATCTATTATTTCGAGGGTGGTAAACTGTACAAAAGAGAGCCTAAAAAACCGATAGAGTCCGTCGTTATCACTTTTTCCGAACCCAACATTCCTGATGAATGCAAAGTGAATAATGGAAGGGTTTATATCCGAAAGGGGTCAGTGGTCTCCGAGTATGCTCCTTGATTTGTTTTTTATTCCTATTTTAGCACCCCCCTTCTAAAGTTATTTAACCATGCATATTGCGATTGCTGGAAATATCGGTTCCGGAAAAACAACCCTGACTACTCTTTTATCCAAACAATTCAAATGGGAGCCACACTATGAGGATGTGGATGATAATCCATATTTGAATGATTTCTATGAGGACATGCAGCGATGGTCCTTCAACCTGCAAATTTATTTCTTGAACTCCAGGTTCAACCAGGTAGCACGGATAATGAAATCAGGCAAAACAATCATTCAGGATCGAACCATATATGAGGATGCCTACATTTTCGCACCAAACCTGCATGCTATGGGCTTGATGACTACGCGCGATTTCAACAATTATCAGGACCTTTTCAAATTGATGACTGAGTTTATACAGCCGCCTGACTTGCTTGTTTATTTGAGGTGCTCTGTACCTTCCTTAGTCAGACAAATTGAAAAACGGGGTAGGGCATATGAAAATTCAATTCGAATTGATTACTTGAAGCGGTTGAACGAACGCTACGAGGCTTGGATTTCAGGCTATGAGCACGGAAAAATACTGGTTGTGGATATTGACGAAATAAATTTCGCAGACAATCCCGAGCATTTGGGTATGATTGTTAACCGCGTTAATGCCGAGCTCAACGGGTTGTTCTAATCCAAAACGGTGAACCTGTGTGTCACCACTTTTTCATCATCAAACAATTTCAATAGGTAAAGGCCATTATCTAAGTCCTGTACATCAATCTCCATTGAATTATCGCGAGTCATTTTTAACTGACCTCTTTTAACAATCGCACCTCGTAGATCGGTAACGATGTAATTCATCATGGTTTGTTTTGAAATGGCATCTGAAATCATGACATTCAGTTTTCCTTTGGAGGGATTTGGGTAAATCAAGGTTTCAAAATTGTTTGATGCAGATTCCGATAAGGAAGTGGTTGATGGGAATTCGCATAATTTGACTATCCAATAATCACCGTCACCTCTGGTGAACTGGCTCTTGTATCCACCTGTATCGGCCAAGGTGTAATTCAATGTTACCAGGCAACCGTTTGGAAGTTCCATAGCGGTGCCTTCTTCATCATGACCGTTTGAAAAAATGGTCTTGTCCCAAACAGGTATTCCAGTTGAGTCAGTCTTTACCACCCATGTCTGCTCAACACCTAAGTTGCTTTCTGTTTTATTTCCACTGATTGGTGAATAGGACTCGCCGCTCAAAACGAATCCTCCGTCAATAGATTCAATGATCCTCCTCAAGTCCTCTGTTTCTGTTCCTCCAATAGTGCGATCCCAGATCTTGTTCCCTGAATCGTCAATTTTTACGATCCAGCGATCGCTGCTCGATGGGGTGGGGTCGTGGTTTGGCTCGGTTTTGTCACCAGTGTTTTCAGAGAAGGATTGACCTGCCAGAACATAACCTCCATCACTGGTGGCAGTCATGTCAAACAACCAATCAGTGTAATTGCCTCCAAAGGTGCGATCCCAAAGCAGATTCCCGTTCAAGTCGATTCTTACTACCCAATAATCCCATTGGCCTTGGCAGAATTGAGATTTATCTCCGCCTGCCAATGATTGCGAATATCCTCCAATCAAAATACCTCCATTTTGATTGATTGTGATACTGGTTGCAAAGTCGTCATCAGTTCCACCATATCTTTTGTCCCAGATCTTATTTCCAAGAGAATCAATTCGTAAAACCCAATAATCCCAAGAACCTTGAGAGGCTTGTGTCTTGTCGCCGCTGATGCCGGAAAAAGAGGCTCCGGCCAAAATGTATCCATTATCTGATGTCTGAACAACACCACCTAACAGCTCCAGTGAATTTCCTCCAAAGCGTTTGTCCCACTGCTTTATCCCATTTGCATTGGACTTCAAAATCCAATAATCATAGGTCTGCTGATTCACATCCCAATTGGGCTGCGATTTGTCGCCACTTGCTCCAGAAAACGAATTGCCCGCCAATAGAAATCCGCCATCAGCGGTAGATATCAAGTCAACTAATATTTCCGAGTTTACACCACCGAAACGCTTATCCCATAATTTAACACCGAGGCTGTCTAATCGTAATACCCAAAAGTCGGAACCTATCAATCCAGGATCCCAATTGGGCTGTGTTTTATCTCCTGAAATACCTGAAACCGAAGTGCCTCCAATTAAAAAGCCACCATCCCCAGTTTGTTCAAAAGATGTCGGTGAATCATCCTTGCTTCCACCAAATCTGAAATCCCAATGTTTAAATGTTGGTTGTGCAAAACTGAAGTTGCATACGCTGAAGTATAAAAGAAAATAAACTGCTCTTTTAAAAAAGAATTCCATTTTACCTTAGAATGATGATAATGCTAAAATAAATAATTTAGTTTTCAAATGGTTGTGTAATTTTAAACATTCCTATCAAAAAATGGTTTTGCCCGAAGTGGTTTTTTAGTATATTGCAGGCACAATACCGAAAATCTTTAAATTTCTTTTTGAATATGATTGAAATGGCTAAAAAAGTAAAATACGAACTTGAGTTCGAAATGCATTGCACACCTAGGATTCTTTTCGGTTTTTTATCAAATCCTTCTGGGCTTTCCGAATGGTTTGCAGACAATGTATCCTTTAAAGATGGTGTTTTTACTTTCGAGTGGGACGGCGTTGAATCAAAAGCTGTAATCGACCATAAGAAGGATAACCACATGGTGCGTTTCAAGTGGCTTGATGATCCAGAGAATACTTTTTTTCAGTTTGAAATTCGAACGGATGAATTGACTTCAGATGTTGCACTTTTGATTACGGATCATTGTGCCCCCGAAGATCTTAAGGAAGCTCGTTTGCTTTGGGATGCCCAATTGCATAATTTAAAGCAAATAATAGGCACTTAGGCTTTTTTGATTAGCCATTCATTATAACCTTTCGCATTTCCTTGATGAATGGTATGCATTTCTCCATGCTGCGTTCCCAGTCATTTGGGTTTGAAAAACTTGAAATTCTCAAGTGTTTTAATTCTCTTATTTCCTCATAAGGCAATTCAGATATCGGTTTGTAGACCGATGGATCTTTGTGATGGATGAAAGGGTTTTCTCCTGTTAATATCATCAAATCAGGTATCATAAAATCGTAAATAGCTTCAAAATCTATTTTTTCGAGAAATTTACCGGATACATGGAAGGTTGACGAGATGTTAAGACCCCAAAGGAAAATATGTCGGAATGCGAATATGTTTTTCCCCGAAAAATAAGCAGGCGCGTCCAAAACTACCCAAGGTGCTCCTTGGTAATTTTCTCCTTGGCTGATTTTGCCTCTTTTCATGGCTTCTTTAGGTAGGAATGATAAATCCATCTCGTGAATGGCCTCCTCTAAACGTGCGAATTGACCTTTGATTTTGCCAAGTATTTGCGCTTTTTGGGTGAAAAAAGACTTATCGCAAACCAAATCTAGTTCGGATTGGGAAAAGTCGAATTTGCTATCTTTATGGTCCATATTTGATTATATATTAAGGCTTCGGATGTCTTATTGCAATCCAACGGTTTTTCAAACCACAAATCTATCTTGATAAGCAATTGAATAAGTTATCAAAATTACTGGTTAAGTCGTTCTTAGGCCCTTTTACAGCTACATTTTTCGTGGTACTGTTCATGTTGTTGATGCAGTTTCTTTGGAAGTATATTGATGACCTCGTAGGAAAAGGCTTGGAATGGTATGTTATCGCTGAACTGTTGTTTTATGCCACAGCTACATTGGTTCCTCTAGCTCTTCCGTTGGCGATCCTTGTTTCATCTATCATGACCTTGGGTAACCTTGCAGAGCATTATGAGATTGTTGCAGCCAAGTCTGCCGGTATTTCATTGCAACGTTTGTTGAAGCCAATGTTCATCATGGCGATTTTCATAAGTATGTTGGCATTTTTCTTTTCAAACTATATGCTCCCTTATACGAACCTTAAGATGGGTTCTTTACTCTATGATGTCAGGCAACAAAAACCTGCTTTTTATATCAACGAGGGTTTGTTTTACAATGGCATAGATGGGTATTCAATCAAGGTGGGTAGTAAGGATAATGATAATTCCACTTTGAGGAATATTATGATCTATGACCATTCCGCTATGAACGGAAACAACAAAGTAGTTGTTGCTAAGAAAGGTATTATGCGGATGTCAGAGGATGAGAAGTTTCTTCTTGTTGATCTGGAGGATGGCTATTCTTATGATGAGCAAGCTGGGAGAAACAATCTCGGTCCTTCAAAATCTCAGCAGCTTTTACGCACTAAATTCAATACATATGGATTTAGATTCGATTTGTCTTCTTTCAAACTTGCCAGGACAAATGAAGATCTATTCAAAGACAACTTTCAGATGTTAAACCTCGGGCAGTTGGAGAGCGCCATAGATAGCTTTGATGTAGAGCTTTCTAAAAGAATCGACGAAAGTGCAAATTCTGGAAAAAGCTATTTGATGACTTACCGTGAATCCTTGTTGTCAAATCTGAATGGTGACACGACCAATATGAAATTGGTTAACTCAAACAACAGTGAAATAGTTTATGAGAATGCAATCGGACAAGCCCGAAACCTTAAGTCATATTTTACGAGCATTGCCGATGAAGTAGACTCGCGAAAAGAATTGAAATCCAGGTTTGCAATCGAATGGCATAGGAAGTTTACGTTATCCATAGCCTGTTTCATCCTTTTCTTGATTGGGGCCCCATTGGGTGCAATCATCAGGAAAGGCGGCATCGGCCTTCCCGTCGTAATATCCGTGGCTTTTTTCCTAATGTTCCATATCATTTCCATTACCGGTGAAAAGTTTGTGAGGGAAGGAGTTTTGCAGCCCGTAGTAGGAATGTGGATCGCATCTGCGGTATTATTGCCAGTTGGTGCTATTCTACTATACAAGGCCACTCACGAAAGTGTGATTTTCGATCCTGATTTTTATTTTAAGATGCTCAGGCGTTTCCGTAAAAGCAAAACATGAGAATTCTTCAGCTTTGCCTTCGCTCTCCTTATCCGCCAAGAGATGGTGGTTCTATAGCTATGGAGCGTTTGGCTAGGTCTTTAGTCAACGCAAACGCCGAAGTCGATGTGCTTGCCTTCAATACCGTTAAACATCATGTTGATATTGATTGCATACCCACCCATTACAAAGATGTCTTCAATCCAGCGTTTGTAGAATTGGATGCATCATTAAAAGTGTGGAGCGCCTTCATTGATTTAATCAATGGGAAATCTTACAATATAACACGTTTCGATAGTGCGTTAATGCACTCGAAGCTACAATCCGTACTTTCTTCCAACAAATATGACTGCGTATTGGTTGAAAGCCTTTTTATGATGCCATATGTCAAGACCATAAGGAAGAACAGTAAAGCGGCAATCGTTTATCGTGCTCATAATATTGAGCATTTGATTTGGAAAAGATTGGCAAAACAGTCGGGTTTTTTCCTAAAAAAAATATATCTGAATTCTTTGGCAAATAGATTAGAGCGTTATGAATCCGATGTCATGAATCAAGTAGATGCCATTGTTTCGTTAACCGAGCAAGATGCCTCATGGTTCAGGTATGCAGGATTTAAAGGTGCCATGGAGGTTTTTCCTATAGGAGTATCTGTTGACGAATACGCAATTTCTGATGAAGTCCAAGAATCCAAGGCTGCATTCCATTTGGGCTCGATGGACTGGTTGCCCAATGTTGAAGGAGTTGAATGGCTTATGAATCATGTATGGCCCAAGGTTCAGAAAAAAGTTCCCGATGCAAAACTGTATCTCGCTGGAAAAGGTATGCCTAATTCGATTTTAGATAGAGCCTCTTCCAATGTTATTGTTTCTGGATATGTGGATGACCTAATGCAATTTTTTGATGGTAAAATGTTAATGTTGGTTCCATT
>JBJTQS010000249.1:0-7825 GCA_046075765.1 Bacteroidota bacterium | reverse complement strand
GGAGTACCCGGGATCGGGGTCGAACCGATACGATATTGCTATCACTGGTGTTTGAGACCAGCGCGTCTACCAATTCCGCCACCCGGGCATTAGGAAATGGATTGCGAAAGTAGTAAAAATTTTGAAAAATTGTGATGGAAGGCTAGTCGATTTTGGGTGCCTAGAACAGCATTCCGGATTTCCTGTGTATTACAAAGGTTATTTGTTCCTCCATGCGCGCATCGGCCATACCTTCCTCGGTTCCACCTATCAACAGAAATTCCTCTTCGGTTCCGTCAGGGTGCAGTTTTATCAAGTAAAGAACGATTTTGTGGGCTTCAGGCTTACATTTTTCCCAGTCGACTTTACCCTTGTAGGGTAGGATGTATTTGCCTTGAAGCAGTAAATCCGTTACCAATTCCATGAAGTATGACAGTGCTTTTTCCTTGCTTTCCAACAGGTTTTGCTCCTTGAAATCTTTGTCAATCATATCGGCATTCAATTCACCGCTTTCTTCATCCAAAAAGAAACCAATATCGGAAACACGGTAAAAGTGTTCTATTCCAAAAAGCGGAACCGGTTTGATTGGGATTTCGTTCTCGGCCATCGTCTGTTATTTTGTTACAAGTAGTTTTGAAACAGACAGTAAGCCATTATGGTGGATAATCAAATGGTAGGCTCCTGAATTGATATGAACTAATTGAATCGCCTTGTTCCCATAAGCTGACTTTTCTTCATAGATC
The DNA here is from genome assembly GCA_046075765.1 of Bacteroidota bacterium. Classification (GTDB taxonomy): domain Bacteria; phylum Bacteroidota; class Bacteroidia; order AKYH767-A; family OLB10; genus JALRAP01. Next base: position 7,103 of record JBJTQS010000249.1, on the reverse strand, counting down.
ACCCTTCCTGTCATGTCGGCAATCATAACATCAAAAACACCTACCAATAAAGGGTCAGTCGGTTGTATAGTGAAGGTGCCATTGTTTGGGTTTGGATAAAGCGAGAAAGGGAAGTTTAGCGTTTCTGTAAGTCCTACACCTGAAAACGCCAACGAATCGGAGCAGTTGGTGCATCCGTTTGCATCGGTTCCACAAAGTACATAAGTGCCGCCTACGAGAGCTGTATAGGTACTATTGGTAGCTCCGGGTATTGGACTGCCATTCAAATACCATTGCAACGATAGACCGGGAACTCCGGTGGTAAATGTATTAGCATTGATGAAGAATGTAGGCTTGGTTGGAATGGGGTTGATGGTTACGTTGGTGGACGTTGAACTAGATGTGCAACCTTGAGGTGTGGTAACGATTACAGAATAGCTGCCAGAGGTGGTTGGAGTATAAACCGTATTGTTGGCCCCAACCAACAAGGATCCGCTTTCATACCATTGTACAATATTGGTGCTGTCGCTTGCAATTAAATCCAAGCTTTCCCCTTCGCAGATTACAGTCGGCCCGGTTGAGTTGATACTTGGTGAGGGAGGGGTTGCGTAAACTATGATGGTGTCGGATGCGACTAGGGGTACTATTGGAGTTTGAAAAATCGTGTAGTTCACAACCAATGTGCCAGAAGCTCCGCCAACGGATCCAGTAGCGGTTCCTGAACTGCCATGGCCTTGAAAAGTTATGGCGCCGAGGTCGTCATCGGCTCCAAACAATCCACCATCCTCATCCCAAACGTGTACAGTGTAATTTCCATTTGCCAGTAAAATGTTCGGAGTGTTCCATGAATATGGAGGGAAAACGCCATTTAATGCAGGACGCGAATCGTAAACTTGTGTACCAGCAGGATCATACAGCAGGAAGTAGGGGTCAGGATCGTCTAAAGGTGCGCCGTAATTATTTGGAATACCAGTTACCGTAATATTGGTGAGATAAAAATCAGGAACCACATTGGGTGTAACGGTTTGTGTTACGATGTAAGTTCCAGGTGTTGCATAGGTTTGCGCCGGAGGGTTTTCTACATTGCTTTGCAACCCGTTTCCGAAATCCCATGCATAAGTCGCTTGGCCTGGGTTATTGTTTGTGAAGTTTACGGTTAGAGGAGAGCAACCAACATTGTTCGTCATGGCAAATCCTGGATTGGAAACATTAGCAGGCAACACCGTTAAAGGCCTATCGAAATTGATCGTTTGCAATCCTGCCAACTGTACATCTGCGATCACAGTCACCGTAAAGGTGAATGTACCAGGAACGATTGGCGTGCCCGATATCTTCACACAACCATAGATCGAAACCGCCGGGTCGTAGGTGCATCCGTTTTGAAAATTGTTGCATTGCCAATTCAAACCAATGGGAAGTCCGCTGATGTTCGTAATGGTATAATCGTATATGGTCAGCCCTAGTGTATCGGTAAGCATCACAAAGGTCACGTCCTGATCATAGGCTACACCCGCAGTGGCATCGGGCAGAGTATCGGGATAAATGCCGGCTCCTGTATAGGAAGTGTTTGGAACGCATTGTGCGGATGCGCTAGGTGTCCCTAAACACCAGGCAAATGCTGCGAGAACAAGTATAATATAAGCTCTTAACATATGGGCTGAAATTGGATTAATAAAAGTAAAAATAGTTTTTTCGATTTCAATATAGCACCTCCGGCTTTGTAAAGTCGAAATCCCTGAAGGTGTATTGCCAAGCACTGATCGAGCCGAGGCGGAATGGCTCATTCTGGTTTGGGAAAACCGCCAAGATTATTTTGAAATCAGATTGTGCTAGGAATTTGTTTGAAACAGCTACGCCGCCACCCCATACTCCAATCCAAGTGGAGTTGAGTAAACGGCTTTCACCATCCTTCACAACACCTGCACCTCCATAAATCAAAGGGGTGATTTTGAAACCGAGCCATTCGAAAGGATTGAACAACACGGCTGTGGTATTGAAGCCAAACCGTTCCAATCCCTCTGGTGTTCCAGAGCGATATCCTGGAAGCAAGCGATCTTGCTGAAGGTTCAATGGACGGTAATATTGTTGATTGGCGTATTTTACATAATCTACTTCGCCTATGAATCTTATATTCCATTTTCCCAAGTTAACAAGTGGAGAGAATGCAAACGCTTTTGCCTTTATTACCTCGTCTTGCTTTTCGTCATATTTCATAAAAGCTCCAATATCTAGCTGACATGATGCGTAAAAGGCATCTCGAACATATCCACCAGCAGCAGCAGTACCACCAATGTAATATCTGGTGGATTGCAATCCGAATTCATAGCCTGATGTTATTTGAACTTTCCTGCCGGAAGGCACATCTTCATCCTCTCCAAACTGGAATAAATATTTATCCATCACATAACTTCTGTTCGAAAGTCCGAAGGAAAACAATGCGGTTTTTTTTGAAGACAACACTTCATGGGCGACAAAATCACTTGTGTTGAGTTTGGTGGGCTCATCACTTGCAATTGCCATTGAAACAACCAGTCGAGTGCTTCGCTCTTCCGTGGACTTCCCTGGTCTAAGCATAAAGGACCTTGCCAGCCATCCTCCGTATGTTGAGCCTTCCTTCACAAAAGGAGCATAAGCGGATTTGGTTAGTCGCAGGGAGTCGGTTTTCAAATATCTTGAAACGTTTAGGCCACCGGCCCATTCAGCAATTGTTGATACGAACGGACGATCGACATCGAATTGAACGGAACGATTGCCCTCCTTCAATTGATACGAGAGCTTGGCGGATGCGAAGGAACCTGCAACTGAGGGAGCCAAGTAGTATCCTTCCAAATATGGTTTTAGCAATTGGGATTCGCCTTTCAGCCAGGTAAGCTCATTGCTGAATCGATGTCCCATTCCGAAAAGATCATAGCTGGTGAATTTTGTCCGAGTTTGGTTGGATGTCACCGTGGCGGATGCCTTGAAAGTCCAATGGTCGCGGGTTTCCACATAAATATCTGCAGAATCCTCGGATATTGGCTTGATCTTTATTTGCACATCGCGAATGAAGCCTGAATTGCGGATGAGTCGTTCAGATTCTTCAATCTTGAGCATATCTAGTTTTTCTCCAGATTGGAAAACAAGTAAGTTTTCAATGGCCCTTCTTCTGGTCCGAAAATGCAATGCGTTACCAACCTTTTGCACTAGGCTGTAAGTTTTGACAGCTGTGTCGTGTAATGATGTTCCGAACGGTTCCCTTGTGTTTATGTTGATGTTGCGTATGATTCTGTTTCCAAAAGTCAAAGGGGAATCCAATATGCTGTCTAATTCAGCTTCGTCTGGTACATTGAAAACAATCTTGTAAAGCAAAAGGGTGGCAGGGTTGCGATCGGCTTTGCTCTTAAGGGATTTGTAAAACTCCTTGGCTTTTGTGGAGTCGCTTTGGCCGAAAACACTTCCCGTGCTGGAAACCATCAATATGAATACCAGTATTTTGTATTTCATTGCGCGGTAAAAATATCTAATGAGATTAATACGTTATATGATCAATGTTGATTTAACCTTGGAAGCCTTATCAATCTATTCGTATTTTTGCAATAGCTATGACCCGCCCCACCTTCGACGAAATTTACATGGAGCTTGCCCAGAAGTTGGCAAAGCGCTCACATTGTGTCAAAATCAGCGTTGGAGCGGTATTGACCAAGGACACAAGGATTATTTCATTGGGTTACAACGGACCACCTGCTGGCACGCATAACTGTGACCAGGAATGGCCTGAAACAGGTTGCGCAAGAGATCGCAAAGGCGGATGTTCATTGGCAATTCATGCCGAAGAAAACGCAATCCTATATGCCGCAAAAAACAATCTGCAAATTGATGGTGCAACCCTTTATGTGACACTCTCTCCCTGTTTGGCTTGTGCCAGGGTTATTTTCACTACCGGTATTCGCAAGGTGGTGTATCTGAACTCTTATGCTGCGTACAAAGGAATTGATGTGGATGAGGGAGTCGAGTTTTTGAGAAGGTTCAATGTGGAGGTTGTCAAGTTTCAACCAGTCGCTTAGCACTTGAATTTGATGTCTGGTTCTGAAAAAAAATCAAACCGCAACTACAGGTGGCCTTTGCTGTTTTCTGTTGTGCTTTGCTTTGGTATTTACATAGGCACACGACTCCAAGTTCCTTCAGGTGCCGGCTCGTCTTTTTTCACTCTTAGTCCAAGTGGCTTTGATAAAATCAGCGATATCATCACCTACATCGAACAGGAGTATGTGGATACCGTGGACAAGGAAAAGTTGATGGACCTTTCCATAGAAAAGATGTTGCAGTCTTTAGACCCTCATTCCTCCTACATAACTGCCGCTGATTTGAACGCCGCCAATGAACCTTTGGAAGGCAACTTTGAAGGCATCGGAGTGGAGTTCCATATTCAAGATGATACCATTATGGTGGTGAGTGCCATTTCAGGAGGGCCATCAGAAGCGGTTGGCATTCGTTCGGGCGATAGAATTGTTGAGGTTAACGATACACTTGTAGCCGGAATTGGAATCAACAACAATGATGTGATGCGCAAACTGCGTGGACAGGGTGGAACTAAAGTTAGAGTAAAGGTTTTCAGACGGGGTGCTCCCAAACTTCTTAGCTTCACCATAACTCGGGGGAAGATTCCGATTTACTCCTTAGATGCAGCTTTCATGGCTGATGCGAAAACAGGGTACATCCGTGTAAGCCGATTTGCCGCCACCACTTATGATGAGTTCATGCAGGCCGCTGAAAAACTTGCCTCGAAGGGGATGAGCAAAATGATTATCGATTTGCGAGGAAATCCAGGTGGATATTTGGACGCTGCTACCAAAATCGCTGATGAGTTTATATCAGAAGGCAAGTCTATCGTTTATACCGAAGGCAAGTCAAGGCCAAGGGCCGATTATGATGCCACTGGCGGAGGCAAATATGAGAGTCTGCCCGTGGTTGTTTTAATCGACGAAGGATCTGCCTCTGCATCCGAAATTTTAGCAGGTGCTTTGCAAGATTGGGATAGGGCTACCATTATCGGCAGAAGGTCGTTTGGCAAAGGATTGGTACAAGAGCAAACAGTTTTACCGGACGGCTCCGCAATCAGGTTAACGATTGCCAGGTACTACACTCCAACAGGTCGCAGCATTCAAAAGCCATATAAAGATGGATATGACCAGTACAACAATGAGTTGAATGAACGCTATGCCCACCAAGAACTGTTGAGTTTGGACTCAATCAAGTTCCTTGATTCATTGAAATACACTACGCCGAAAGGTAAAGTGGTTTACGGAGGTGGAGGCATCATGCCAGATGTGTTTGTTCCAATTGATACGACAGATAGCTCCAATCCTTTTTTCAATCTTGCATTGTCGGGTGGTGGATTGACAGACTTCGCTTATGATTATGTCGACAAAAATCGGTTGGAGTTATCCCGCTTTAAGGATGTTGAGTCGTTCAAATCAAAGTTTCAAGTTAGTGAAGTTGTTTATAGCTCTTTTGTGAGAAAGGTCACATCAAACGTATCCAAAATGCCTGATGTTCGCGAAATCGCGAACGCCTCCGCGTACATTAAAAACCTCTTGAAGGCAAACATCGCCAGACAGCTTTTTGGTGGAGAGGGTTTCTATCCAATTTGGTTAACATCTGATCCGCTTTACAATGAGGCAATAAATGTTATTTCCAAAGTTGGAAAGTGACCTCAAACCTTTTTTTTCACTATTTTTGCATTCATCAACCACGAGTCTGAAATGAATAGTGCTTATCTACAATATTGCAGACATGATTATCAGTTGTTTACTGCCCTTTAATCAAAAGGGTGCTTACCGATCGCTTATTAGGTTTTTCCTTATAGTATCGGCTCTTAACTCAGGATGCGAGAAGCCCAATCGCGAAAGCATTACGCCGACTCAAGATTCCAAGCCAGAAGCTAATTTACATGTATTGCGGTCTCATGGAACCAAGCTGGTGAACAAGCTCTTGTCTACAGATTCTTATGATGAATCTGCTCGTCTTGAGCCACTGAAATCCAAGATTTCCAATCTAATCTCCAGCTATAAATCTCAAAATACTGTTGCTACTGCCTCTGTATTTTACATGGATTTGAATTCAGGAGCATGGTTTGCAATAAATGGTTCTGAGGGTTATACTCCAGGAAGCTTGATAAAGCTACCTGTATGTTTGAGTTTTTTTAAATCATCTGAGCTCAAATCAGGAGTTATGGAACGCCTGCTGTACTATGACCCCAAGCTCCATGGGGTTCCTTCTCAGACTTACGAAGTAGAGCCTATTAAACCGGGTAAGGCTTATACAATGTCGGAGCTAATTAAACGGGTCTTAAGGGATTCCGACAATTACAGTACTTTTTTAATCAACGAACAAATAGATTATGTAGCACTAAAAATGCTGTATGAGGATTTGGATCAATCAGTGCCAGACATGCATGACATATCTTACACTACCAATGTGGTTGATTATTCTCGGTTTTTGCAAGTGTTGTACAATGGAACATGGTTGAGCGAGCGTAATTCGGAAACCGCATTATCTTACTTGGCACAATCATCATTTAATGGTGGTTTGACTAAACTTTTGCCTCTTGGCACCACTGTGGCTAGGAAGTTTGGCGAATATGGTAAAGGAGAATTATTGCAATGGCACGAATCTGGGATTGTATATGCTCCCAAAGGTCATTATGTGATAACGGTAATGACAAAAGGTTATGACAATGAAAAGCTTCGTTTGGCTATAGCGGAAATTTCCAAGGTTGTCTACGAAGGTAGATGAGGCCTATGGATGGAATCATTCGTTATCCAAAATCCCGAGGATGATTTCTGGACTGAGCGGCTTACTGAAATACTTTTTAACCATGGGGAAAGCCATGGCTTTGTCAACATCAAAAGGGTCGCTGGAAGAAGTGAGCATGTAAATAACAGGATGATTGCCTTTATCTGACATGAATGCGTTATAATGTTCGAGGAATTCGAATCCTCCCATGACCGGCATACGCACATCCAGAAATATGATATCAGGCTGTTGGTCGCCAAGGGACTTCAGATATTCTAATGCTTGTGCACCGTTTGTGCTGATGGAGATTTTGGAAGCAACGCCGATTTCTTCCAACAAGTGTTGGGATA
>JBJTQS010000248.1:0-8139 GCA_046075765.1 Bacteroidota bacterium | reverse complement strand
CCGAAGAAGGAAACATCAGGCCGGTTTACGTTCATCAAACCATAACCCAAAAACGGTTTGACATTGTCTTTTTTTCTTCCATCACGCTTCCAAAATAAACCCATGTTCAGTCCTGGACGAATGATGCTGGTGTTTTCAAAGGTTTCTCCGGAAGAGATATTGGGATCATAGCCCAAGTCTTCGTTGAATTGGTTGTCAAACGTAAGCTTGGATGGATTCAACGATTTGTTAATCGCTCCAAGTTGTAGTCCGGCTGTAATGCGGTTGCTCCCTTTGTATCCGAAAGGAACACCGTAAGATAAGCTACCCGCCAACTGCAGGGTTTTGATTGAGGCATCACCCGCTCCATTGCTGTTTACCGAGAACCCCAATCCGAATCGTCCAATCGATTTGTCGATCGCAAACCCTTTGGTGGCAAATGGTGTGGCTGGCCCCGCCTCTTGCCTACGATAAGACAGTGTGGCTCGCAGGTTTTCAATGCCCGATCCTGTAAGGGCGGGATTGAATGTAAGCGGGTTGTTAAAGAATTGAGAATAGCGAATATCCTGAGCCATGGCCTGGCACAGGGTAAATAACAAAACAGCTATAATCGAAAGCCTTTTCATCCGCTTAGCGTATCAGGTTTATACTGCCTCTGTGATAACTGGTTGCACCATTATCAAGATAAACTTTGACGGCATAGTTGTAGGTTCCTACGGGCACATACCCTTTCGGGGATTGACCATCCCAACCGGTTTCGGTTTTCTCGGCATTCCATATGTTCTTTCCCCATTGGTCAAACACCGACATGTCTGCGTACAGAATGTTATTGCCACGCACACGGAACAGGTCGTTTTGCCCATCATTGTCGGGAGTGAAGGAGTTCGGAATGAAAATGTTATCAGGGAGCGCTACGCGCACATCCATTTCGGTGGTATCACTGCAGCCTGTGCTGTTGGTGGCGATACAAGTCACACGATAGATGCCTGTATTCGGATAAACGTGGTCTGGCGCTGGTAAAGTAGAGTTGTTATTGGCCGATCCGATGTCGCCGAAATCCCAATCGTAAGTAACTCCAACAACGTTATCTGATTCAAACGATACCAGATAGCCAGATGCGTTGGAGCTGGCTGCTGCGTAGCTGAAATCCGCTTCAGGAACATCAAATACGGTTGCAACAATTTCTATGGTTTGTTCGGCCACACATCCATAGCTATTGGTTTGTAGAACATAGTAGGAGGTGGTCTCTTCAAGAACCGGCGTGGTGTATGAGTTGCCCACCTGCACTAAGCTTCCGCCTTGTGGTTCGTTGTACCAAGCGTAACTGATTCCCGTAACAGGTACGATTTCGATGGTGGAACTTGAGAATGGGCAAACACCGTTTGCTATCACGTTTAGCGTGTTCGGGAGTGCCATTACCTCCACTTGGATGGTGTCTGAAAACACGGCTGTTGAGGAGGGAGGCGCATATCTCAGTTGATAGGCACCACTTTGTTTAGCGGTGTATGTATTGGCGGTAGCTCCGGCGATGGGGCTTCCGTTGCGATACCATTGGTTGTAGCTGTTGAATGCGGATGTAAGCAAAACCGAATCGCCTTTGCAGAACGATGTGGCACCTTGTGTGCTCACCAGGTTGTTTGCCGATAGGTATGATACGTTTACGCTGGCAGGATTTGAAACGCATCCATTATTGTCAGTAATCGTTACCGTATAGGTGCCTGCGGTTGAAACCGAAATGCTTTGCGATACGCTGCCGGTGGACCATAGATATGCAGTTCCCGATCCGGCAGTTAATGTTGCTTGACTGCCTTGCACTACCAAAACGTTTCCTGAAGGTGTAATGGTGGAGTTGGTGACAGGATGATAGTTCACCGTCATGGCCATGGATGTGGCTGAACATCCTGCCGCGTTAGAAACCAACACCGTGAAGCTTCCTGCGTTGGTTACGGATATCGACTGCGTGGTTGCTCCGTTAGACCATAGGTATTGTGGAGCCTGTCCGGCTGTTAATACCACTGTGTCGCCAGGACAATTAGGTGCAGAGCTGATGGATGAAATGGTAGCCGCTGGAGGTTGCAGCGTCATGATTTGTTGTGCTGCCGATGTACCGCTGCATCCTTGTGCGTTGGTCACAGTAACCGAATATGTTCCGGCATTGGTAACTTGTATCGATGGTGTGTTGGCACCGTTCGACCATTGATAGGTTCCTTGTATGGATGATGACAACGTAACCGTATCTCCCATGCAAATGGTGTTGCTGCCTCCCACTAAAACAGAAATGCTCAGCCCTTGTGTAATGTTGATGCTGATCGGGTCTGATAAAATGGTGGAGCCATTGGTGCCGCTTGCTGTAGCCGTTAATGTATGTTGTCCTTGTGGAAGCGTGGAGATGGAAAACACCCCGTTCGCAGAAGTCGCTGCCAATACGCCGTTCGCAAACAGCTTGTAGTTTGACAATCCGGTGGGAGTTACTTGAATGATAACGTTGGAGCCAGCACAAAAACTATTTCCGCTGGTAGAAAGCGTTAACATCATCGGCGCGATTTTTCTTACAAGGTGGCTGTAAGGGTCGCACAAGTAAACTTGGTGATTGGCTTTATTGAGACAAAGAGCGCTCACGCCGTTGAAAGTTGCTTGCAACACCGGTCCGTTTGTCATACCGGGAATTCCTGTTTGGCCTGCATACAGCGAAACCATGCCTGCAGAGATTTTGCGAATGGTGAAGTTGTCGCTGTCGCTTACCAGTAAATCACCAGTCTCTAAAACACAGACACCCCATGGGCGGTTGAAAGATGCTTGTAAGGCTGGTCCGTTTGTTGAACCCACAGAGCCGTTACCGGCGATGGTGCTCACAAGACCCGAAGGTGTGATTTTACGAATCTTGTGATTGGATTCATCTGCAACATAAATGTATCCTGCGGCATCAATAGCCAATCCGTTCGGATTGTAGAACTTGGCCATCAGCCCTTGACCATCATTGGATCCGATGGAATAGGATGTTCCAGCAAAAGTGCTCACCTGTCCGTTTTCAATCTTACGGATGGTGTGAGTCATTTGATCGCTTACATAAATGATGCTGCCGTTTGGCGTTGTAGTAATACCGGTTGGATAACTGAATTGTGCCAAGGCCGCAATACCATTGGTTACTCCAGATGTTCCTATGCCTGCAACGGTAGTCACCTGTCCGCTTGCGCTGATTTTTCGGATCTTGTAATTCCTGGTGTCGGCAACGTAAACGTTTCCGAGCGAATCACAGGTCACTCCCCAAGGCTCGTTGAAGGTGGCGGTCGAAGCAGCGCCATCCGTAGCACCAGGAGTACCTGTTCCTGCATAGGTAGTCACATTACCTGAAGGGTCTATCTTGCGTATGGTGTTTCCGAAACGATTAGCTACATATAAGTTGCCTTGGCTATCAGATGCAACGCCGTAAGGGTTATTGAATGATGCCGATGTGCCTTGTCCGTTAGATGAGCCGGAAATACCAGCCATCCCGGCAACGGTGTAAACGTTTTGAGCGCTCACACGCGTGATGGCTAAAGCCATTACGCAGGTAAGCAGGAGTTTCCTCAGAGTTAAAGCGGTCATTATTCTCATGACATGGCTTTATACTTTGATGTGCAGTCAAACGATATGTCGCGGTTCTCAAAACATTACATTTGTAAGAAGCGGGTCGAAAAAGTCTGTTTTCACGATGCTTGTTCAAACAAAGACTGCTGTCAGTATTCTAAACGACTATGAATCAGCGTCCTTATTTTATCTTATTTTTGGATTATCAACATTCATACAAGTAAGACTATGCCAGAATTTGTCAAGAAACTGCTAGGTAACAACCAAAAGTGGGTTGAAGAGATTAGAAGAACCGACCCAACTTATTTCGCTCGATTGGGAGAGAAACATCAGCCGATAGTTTTGTGGGTAGGATGTTCAGACGCCCGCGTTCCGGCCAATCAGATAACCGGTACTTCACCTGGTGAGGTTTTCGTTCACAGAAACATCGCCAATATGGTAGTGCATTCCGACATGAACATGCTCAGCGTACTTTCATATGCTGTTGAGGTTCTGAAGATCCGGCACATTGTGGTTTGCGGACACTATTCTTGTGGTGGCATCAATGCAGCCATGACCAATCAATCATTCGGAGTGATTGATAATTGGCTACGTCACATCAAAGATGTTTACCGTGCTCATCAAGATCTGTTGGAGGCTATCGAGGATAAGGAAAAGCGTGCCCGACTTTTGGTTGAGCTGAATGTGAAAGAGCAGGTGTATAACCTTTGCAAGACCAGTATTGTGCAATCATCATGGAGTCGTGGAGACTTCCCTTACATTCATGGTTGGGTGTACGATGTGCACGACGGGATTCTAAAGGACCTCGATGTTACATTCAACAGCAATGAAGCGCTTTCGAGTCTTTACCGCTTCAAAGACTGAGCCTGATAAAATCAAATGAAATTGGCTGTGGCCTTACTTGCTTTTTCGGCTGAGCCGCTTTCAACCAAAGGACCCAATCGCTTGGTCTTTTTTTGGAAAAGATTGCCGAGGTTCCAAAAGAACAACTGAACTCCGCGCCACATCATTCGTCCAAGTGAATTCTCGGGTAATGCACGAAGACCAATGGTGATTTTGAAGAGTAGCGAATTTTTCGGCTTGTACAGGTCTTCTATAACATTGAACACAAAGTTATACTTCAGTTGCATGTATCGGAAGATGGTTGACCGTATAGCAGGGTCCATCGCGGAAAAGTACTTTTGGTATTTGTCGGGGAAAGCTGTTTTCGAAAACTGACTTTTCATCAGGATATACTCAAACTGATGTTCGATAGAGGGCACCATGATGCCGTATTGGTTTTCATTGCATGATTCGAAAATATCATTCACCGGCAGGGTAGAAAGTGTTTTCATCACCATATCACGAATCAGCTTGAGGCTTACCTCAGAGCCATCCAACATTTTTACAGAAACCTTTTTCCTTTTGAATCGTCGATCAATGACGATCTCTTTCACAAACTTGTTCGATCTACAGAACTCTAAGAAATCTATTTCTCCCTCGCCGTCAACCAACAAATCAATGGTTGATTGGTCAGATTGCAGTTTTGCTGCCGGACCGCATGGGTTCAGTATGACACATTGTAACCTGTTTGAGTTGGATACAATGGATTCGATTAGCTCATTGCGTTGTAATTGTTGCATGGATGTATTCCCTTCTAAAGGCCTAGCCCTGTTTTCTGCTGTTATTTTTTAGAAAAACCAAAGTGCAACTCGTTTCAAAAAGGAGGGCTTTGCTACCCGCTCTAGGCTTGAATTGGAATCATGCTCGTCCTCGGTGTTACGAATCGGCCTTTCAATTGGCTTAATCGCTTTTTTATCGGCCTTAACTACCGGGGTCTTTCTCGTTATCGTATTATGAACTACAAAGGTATTGCTCAATTCTTTTTCGGCGGCGAATGATGTGAGATTTTCTGTTTTCTCGCGGCTCTGTCCAGCGCTTGAATCAACCAGTAAATTGATATCGCTTGATTTAAGGAATGGAATTGCTTCTGGGCCACCAACCAAATCATCTGTATCAATGATGATATAATCGTAATAGTTACGCAATTGTTTCATGGCAGAATCGCGATCGTTCCACGACAAAAACCCTCGAACACCATGCTCAAAATCTCCTGCAACCAAGATGTCCAAGCCTGGCAATGAGGTTGTCGCAATCGCTTGCAGCAAATCACAACTTCCCGTCACCACATCGCTGATGGAATTATCTGGTTCTGCTCCAATAGTTTTGGCTACGGCAGGCTTACGGAAGCTCATGTCGATAATCAAGGTCTTTTTCTCTAAGGCCGCCAATGACATAGCCAATCGGGTGGCTACAAATGTTTTTCCTTCACCCGACTTCCAAGACGAAATGGTAATGTTTTTGGCTCCTTCATGAGAAAGGATGTCTGCGCAAAGGTTTTCTACTGGCTGCGTTAATGAGGCGTTTCTAGAAGAAGATGTGATAACCGGATAGGTTATTGGCAACTTGCTTGTTTTAGTTTCGGTATTGGCATCTTTCAAGATCTTATATCGGTTGCCAAATACCGTTACGCGATTAGCCAAGAAAACCAACAATACCACAAAAATTGCGGTAAGCCAAGCCCAGGGACTGGTTTTTTGTTCGGCTTGAAGCACCGCGGCAGCTATCAGTGTTGCGGCCTCTTGTTGTTTGGATTCTGTTGCGGATGCAACGGTTACTGGGTCAACAGATGTCACCGCTTCAAGTGTTTGACCGGATTTTATCAGTTCTTCTTTTGTCTCTTCGATTTCCAACGCTGTTTCTTTTCTTGCTTCGATAAGTAGGTTTCCTATTTTTCTCTTTCTGTTTTCGATGGAAGCAAGGATTTCGGAATCACCTGGATTCTTGCTTAGCTCTTTGTACAACTCCGACAATTTATCGAAGCTTCGATTTATCGACTCGTTATCGACACCTTCTGTTGAGAGAGCCGTGTAGTTTTCTTCGATACGCTCACGTATGTTTCTCGAAAGATTGTCCTGCGCATCCAATTTTGCTTGCAAAGTGTTCAGTTGATCCAGTAAGCGGTCGACATTTCCATTATTACCTGAGATTTGAGGTGTTACTTTTTCACTTTCCAGTGTTAACGGCTGGGTTTGATTGGTAGATGGGTTAGCATTTAGAGACTCTACATATGCTTTTGCCAGGGTATTAGACATTTGCGTTGACGCCTCATCTCCTATCGAAGTGATCCGAACCTGTATTACGTCGTTTATTTGAGAAACATCGACATTACCAATTCCATCCAACAAGAGTTCAGTGGCTGCATAACTGGAAAGCAAGGTGAACTTGTAATCCACTTCAGTGTGTATTGGCTTTGGGGTTTCGTATAAGTCGCTTTTGCGAACAATATTGAATACGAATCCGTCCATCGACATATCTTGACCATATGTTCCAATCAATGATTTTAAGTCTTGGGTTTTCAATAGATAGGTGCTGTCTCCCGCGTCCGTTATGGTCATCTGCTTGGTTCCGGATTGTGGTGCCTGCCTAACTGAAATAGTGAAAGGAAATCGTTCACTTTCTGTGTAATTGGCATAATCAAATGCTGTTAGGGTAATTGCTGGAGCAGGAGTTTTTTCAAAAGTTTTCTGAATAAACGACTCGTTGCTTATTGTTGCTGTAGCTTTTGTTTTTGCTGATACAATACCGGTGTTAGTCCAAAAATCCGCTGGCGTATTTTCTCCTGGAATGGAGAGTGTGGACACGGCTTCAAATTTTTCTGGTGTTGTATACCATTTCCAAGATGCATAAGAAGCGAATGAAAAGATTGCAAATAACAATGCCCATGCAATGTTCTTTTTCTGCTTGGCAATGTTGACTTCTACATTTGATTGAACAGACATATTATTGGTTGTATTTGGTTTTTTCTTCTTGGATTAAGGCTTATTGCTGCAGTAGTTGGATTGCAAAAGCCGTTTTATAATGTCATCGTAATACGAGAAGGGCATGCAAATGTTTCATTTAGAATAAGCTTATTTTCACATGTATCTTGATCACCTAAGAACCCCCATCAATCCATAAGAGGTTGATTATCAATGGGTATGTTGGTTTGGCATTGGCTCCTGGCGTTTATTTCAACTGTAACTTGTTGGGACCGATCTCCCTATGGTTTCGAGATGTGAGCTTGTTTTTCCAATGGCTCATTAATCAAAGATTGAACAGTCGATATCGGTTTTGTCTAAATATCCTTTGTTCAAATGTCTGATGCTTTGGAGTCAATGAGTCCGTTATATAGCTCAAACAGCCCATATCCTCCTTTATAGTCAGCGCCTGCTTGTTTTGTATCTCTTTTTGAAGGGTATACCCTGCGCCTGGTTACGCTGAGCTAGTCCGATTACTATCGGACCGATTACTATCGGACCGATTACTATCGGTCGAGGGACCAGAATCGGATAAACGACTCCATTATTCCGGATGATAGCATCTAGTCGAAGTCCCTGGTTTCAATGTCCCGTTTTCACGTGAAACGAACATGGCAGTGTTGTGCAAAACCACAAGCTTGGGCCATACTTATGATCCAATCCCTATTCATTTTCAGAAAAGGGGTATAAATTTTTAAAAAATGTATCAAAAAGATTTTATAACAAAAAAATATTTTGGTGAAAATTGTTTTTT
>JBJTQS010000247.1:0-2625 GCA_046075765.1 Bacteroidota bacterium | reverse complement strand
CAAAATGCTGATCCCTCTGCCGGATTTCCTCTTACCCAACGCGATGGTGCGAACGCCACAGCTGTTGTAGTAGACGCAGTTACTGCGGTAAATATTTCTACGGAACTGTCGGTTTTTGATGCTACCAGCAATGCCGGAAATCTCTTTTCAACCACCAACGGCTCTTGGGCTAACCTGAACGGTTCGGAAGGTCCTAATGCCACCAACAGGGTTTTGGTCGCTCAAATCACAACCAACGGTGTTTTGTCTTATGAACTAAACGTACAGGTTCGTAACACTACCACACTTCAGGTTTTCAACTATGTAGCTTCCAACCCTGCTGCTGGTGAGGTAACCATCGCAGGATTGACAGGCACTTTGAATCAGCCCAACACCTTGCCTACGGTAAGCTTGACTTCTCCAACAAATGGAGCTTCATTCTTCGTAGGTAACAGCGTAACCATTTCAGCCAATGCAGCTGATGCGGATGGTTCAGTTAGTCAAGTAGAGTTCTTGGTTGACGGAGCAGTAGTAAACACGGATAATACGGCACCTTACACGTACAACTGGACCGCTACAGCCGGCAACCATGTGATCACAGCACGCGCTACTGATAACGCAGGTGGTCAGACGACCTCTACCGCAGTTAACATTTCCGTAGGCGTTGTTGTTCCACCAACGGTTAGCATTACCGCTCCAGCAAACGGAGCAACATTCGTTTTGAGCGCAACACCGGTGACTATTTCCGCCAACGCTGCTGATGCAGATGGAACGGTTTCACAAGTACAGTTTTTTGTAGATGGTGTTTCAGTAGGAACAGATAACACAGCTCCTTATTCCGTAAACTGGACGGCTACTATCGGTAACAAGACTCTTACCGCCGTTGCTACCGACAATAACAACGCTACTGCGACTTCTGCATCGGTTAATATCTCCGTATTCGACTCAGCTAGCGCTTATGTAGTAGTTTCTGAAGTGGCCAACTGTGCTAACAGCACTTTCTGCCTTCCAATTCAAGCGTTGGCTCCAGTAAACGATGTAATCGGATACGACATCGTAGTAAATTTTGATAGCACTGAAGTGATTCCAACAGGATTGGTTACCGTTGCTAGCAACTTGATCAACCCTGCATACACCAACGTAGCTTACTCTATTGGTACTTCATCCATGAACATCTCTGTTTTCTTGAACGGTTCAGCTCCTTCGACTGCCGAATTCAACGGAACAGGTCGTTTGCTTTGCGTGGAGTTCGCTAAGACTTCTGGTTTTGCAGCAGTTGACACTTCATCTTTCTCTGCCACTTTGCAGGAAAGTTATTTCAACGGAGTTGCACCAAAGGTTGTTAGCCCTGGTACTTATCGTACTACACAGAGTGGATTGTTCACCAGCACCCTTCGTTTCTGGGCAGATAACAGCGTTATCCCTTACAACAGCGCTAACACCAGCCAGTACCTGATCACCAACGTATATGGTAACAATGGTTCTTGCAATTCGCTTTCTGCTACCGCTGTTCAACCTAACACTGGCGGTTCATTTACCTATGATATCGCAAACGGAGCCAAATTGGATATCCGTCGCGACATCGCTAACACCACAAGTGTTCAGTCGGTAGTTAACGGATTTGATGCGTTCTTGACCCGTCGTGTATTGATCAATGACCCGGCTTTCATCCCAACGGTTTACCAAATCATCGCTATGGATGTGAACACTGATGGTGTGATTTCTGCGGGAGATCTTTCACAAATCAACCAGCGTGCCGTATTGGCTTTGGGTGAGTTCCGTCAGGATTGGAACTATACAGCCGGTGGTGTTTCTAACGGACAGGCTTCTAAAGATTGGTTGTTCGTTGATGGAACTACGCTGTCGACAAATGCTGCATACCAGATTTCCACTACCTATCCTTTGAGTGACGGAGTTGGTTATAGCAAAAACAATGTTCCAAACGTATCTTTCTGTCAAGACGTTCCTGCACTCAGCAGCAATGGTTGTACTAGCTTCGGACTTGAAACCTACACAGGTATATTATTAGGAGATGCTAATGGTAGCTATGCTACTGCATCTGCTAGCGCTACAATCCGTAACGGTGGTAGCAAGCTTGTATTCGACCTGGAGAATGCCAAGGTAAACGGCAACAACATTGATGTTCCAGTATTGGTTCGTGCAGACGAAGCTGTAAACTCAGTTGACTTCAGCATGAACTACAATAGCAGCAAGGTGTCTTTCAACACCGTTGTTAACAATGGTAACAACATGGAATTGGTAGCTGGAAACACAGATGCTTTGCGTGTAACATCCAACAGCCTTGATTCATACAATACAGCTGCTCCAGTTGTATATGTGCGCTTCAACGGTTCTGAAATCACCGCTAACGACCTCACAAATGTTGAAGCTTACATCAACGGCGAGCGAGTAAATGCTGAAATCGGAACGGGTGCCAATGCACAACCAATGACAGTTAACGTATTCCCTAACCCTGCTAGCAACGTAATCAACATCGTAGCATCTGAAGATGCTTCATATGTTTTGACAGACGTACAAGGCAAGGTTATTGCTGCCGGCTCTGCTGTTAGCGCATACGAGAACATCCGCATTTCGACCGACATAATGGCCAACGGCGTATATGTGCTGAAGGTTTATAATAACGGT
>JBJTQS010000246.1:0-7826 GCA_046075765.1 Bacteroidota bacterium | reverse complement strand
CCAATGAGCAAACACTTAGTATGTTCAAAAAGATGAAGCCTGTTTTGGAGGAGGAGTTGATCTGGTTCGTGTATCACAAGAATGAGCCTATTGGGGCCTGGTTGAATTTACCGGAGCTGAACCAATACTTCAAACACTTGGATGGTAAGTTCGGACTGTTGCAAAAACTGCGTTTTCTGTGGATGAAACTCACTGGCTCATGCCACAAATTCTATGGAATTGTGTTCGGTGTAATTCCTGAATTTCAAGGTAAAGGTGTGGATGGATTGATGATTTGGGCTGGCGCCCAAAAGATCATAGGTTTGAAGAAATACGAGTTCATGGAGCTTCAATGGATAGGAGATTTTAACCCTAAAATGATTTCCATTGCAGGTTCGCTTGGTGCAAAAAAATGCAGAACGCTTATCACCTATCGTAAACTGTTCGATTCCAATAAGGTGTATAAACGTCACCCGCTTTTGTCTTGATTCAACAGGTGTTGAAAAAATGGGGACATTCCATTTGAATTACTCACAATTGTTCCTATTTTTGCAGCCTCAATTCCGATTCTAACGAATCTGAATGGTTCGATTCCGTAGCTCAGTTGGTAGAGCATTACACTTTTAATGTAGTGGTCCTGGGTTCGAGTCCCAGCGGGATCACAGAGTAAACAAGAAAGGCCTCCAAATGGAGGCCTTTTGCTATTTCAAGGACTTACTGTCTGATTTAAATTGTATCAGCGCTGAATCCATAAACCGCGGGGTTCTTCCCTCCCATCGGTCGAACGTATGAGGATAATTGTCCGCGATGGTGTATGATATCAAAAAAGAAAAACCACATCATTTGAGAGCGGGGAATGGTTAGGATGGAGTTTCCATTTATCTTCAATTCTACAGGCTGGGAATCCCAATCCGATTCAGATGCAACATCCAATGCCTTGTTTACAGCGTCTACCAATACAGCGAATTGCTTTCCTGCATCGGAAGGACTTTCAAATTTGAAAGTCAAAGTTTCATCGATTTGTGAGTTTTCAAGAATAATCTTGAAATCCACCATGTGAGCCAAAATGTGCTCTGCTATTTCATATGCACTGCGATTCACAGGATGAGGCTTGTAATCTAGTCGATCTGAAGGAAGCGCCTCCAAAATGGCACGAGTAGCATTCAATTCATTGTTGAAACACGCTTTGAAGAATTGCAAATTTGTCATACTGAAAGATGTTTAGAATTTAGGTTATATAAACAATTTGTTTATATTACTGATAAACAAAGCTTTAGGGCCAGCTGTTGAAATGATGTATCGAATCTCAAAATTGCAATTAATTACCCAAAAAAGTAAATTTATTGCCACACAACTAATTAACTTTAGTGCTTGAATGAAAGCGATTTGTAAATATTGATTGTTGTCGCAAGCGTAAATATAAATTACAAAATCGACACTTATTAGTGCCTGATTATCAATATGGTGAGCCCACAAGATTCCATTCCAGAGATTAGCGTTAAGACCTTGAAGGATCAGGCTGTATATGCTGATTTATTCAGTAACGGTCCATTTTGCTACTATATCTTGGATGTTGAATTAAAAACCATTCAAATGAGCCAAGCTGCTCGGAACTTGACAGGTTTTGATTCTGAAGATGCCTTGGTTTTTCATTCCAACATTGAAAGTAGTGATACGATTCTGCACGAGAACGTATTACAATCGGCAATGATCACAAAAGGTCATTTCAAAACATCCTATAGGTATAAGAAGCCAGATGGAAGCATTGTGGTTTTGGATGAAAAAGGGATGGTTTTGACAGATGATACCAATAGGCCTATCGGATTTGTATGTGTGATTACGGACATTACTCTTCAAGAAAAGTTAAAAGAAGACTTCCAAGCGGCATTAGCCATGGCTAAATTTCCCGTGGAAAACCCGAGCCCTGTCTTTAGAGTGGATAAATCCGGAAAATTGCTTTTCGCAAACAAATCGTCGGTAGATATGCTCCAAGCAATTGGCTTATCTTCAGGTATCATCACAGATAAGAAATTCCTTAGTGCCCTCAACGATTGCATGTCTTCCGGCGAAACTCGAGAAGTTTCCCAAAAAACCAGTCAAAACAAGGTTTACAGGCTTTCATTGGTGCCACATCAATCATCGTATGCCAACATATACACGGCAGACATTACCGAATCATTGAAGCTTCAAGATGAATTACAAGACCGGCTATCTGATTTGACTACTATTCTTGATAGTACAGACGAGTTGGTACTGCTATTAAACATGGATCTAAGTATTCGGTCGAGCAATAACACTTACATACAAAACATATCCAAAGCTTTTTCCTCTGAGTTTTCCGAAGGAACATCCCTCAAGGCTATTGATTGGTTACCTTTTTACCCTGAATTGGAGCAATCGATTTCAGCATGCTTTGAAGATGGCTCTATTGGTAGAATAGAAGTATCCATTCCTCAAAGCTCACTTCAAAAAACAGAATATTTCTCGATCAATATTAATCCCATCCGAAAGCGCGGCAGCAATGTCATCTCCGGAGTATGCATGCGAATAAAAGACGTTTCCACTGATAAGCTCAATTTGGAAGCTATTGAAAAGCAAAAACTTTTTTATGAAACCATTCTGGATAACTTGCCTGCCGATATAGGTATTTTCAGTAAAGATCATAGGTATTTATATGTCAATCCCGCAGGTATTAGAGACAAAAATCTCCGGCAATGGATGATCGGCAAAACGGATTACGACTATTGTGATTTCCGAAAAGTTGACACTAGATTGGCCGATGAACGTAGAAAATTATTCCAGGCTGTATTAGCATCCGGGAAAGAAAGTGAAATAGAATCCTATCACATCAAAAAAGATGGTACCACTCAGCACATTTTGCGAAAGTTCTACCCGGTATATGAAAATGGTGAATTCAAGCTCATGATAGGATATGGAGTTGATGTCACTCAACTCAAGGAATCCCAGGGCAAGCTTCAAGAAAATGAAAACCGTTACAGGGTACTATTTGAAAGTAATCCACTTCCTGTTATAGTAATCGATTTAAACGGTATAGTTATTTCTACAAACAATGCGCTGCTTAAAGAAACTGGACATAACCCGTCAGATATTATTGGACAACATATAGGAATACTCCTTTCAGAGAAAGGAAAAGGTGCCTTCCCGGAATGGTTCTCTTCATTTGTCAAAGATCCCGAAACAAAATATCAAAGTGAAATTAAAGTTAGAAATGCAAAAGGCACTTTGCTTGATTTTGAAATCACCATCAAAAAGTTCGATTTTGAGAACCAAAGTTCTCAAATCTTAATAGTAGCTAACAACATCACCGAAAGGAAAAAAAATGCCAGGTTGTTGGAAGAGAGTGAACGGCTAAATAGAAGGTTGTTACAGGAACTTCCTGTATCAGTTGTTACCATGGTTGAGGGAAAGCTCACCCATATAAACAACGCTTTTTTTGAAATGTTGGGCTTTGAACCTTTCGAGGTTATAGAGCGTCCGTTTGTGGATTTTGTTCACCAAGATGATCGATACCTCGTTGAAAAATACAACTTTGAACTCTTTACAGGATCAGATACAGTTGAGTATCGTGTTCGAATAAATTCGAAGTCTGGAGAACTTAGGACAGTTGACATTCGAGAAACGCTATTCGATTTGAAATCGAACATGGTTACCTTGGCTTTGATTACCGATGTGACTGATAAAGTGGCCGTTGAAAACAGAAACAAAGAAATAGAGGAGCGAACCAAATTGATAATCGAAGCAGCTTGGGATGGTATTGTTTTAACAGACAGCCAACTACGCATTGTGGATTGGAATTCGAAATCAGCAGAAATCTTTCAATGGGGCGACAGATTGCTTTCCGGTGTGGAGTTGAACCAATTCTTTGAAAACAATAGCAAAGAGCATTTGCTTCGTGAAGGCCTTTATGAAACTTCCGGTATGCGATCTAGCGGAATTGTTTTTCCGTCCGAAATATTCACGGCCAGACTTTTTTCAGGTGAGAAAGATTTATTAGTATTCTACATCCGTGATATTACCGAACGCGTGGAGGTCATGAAACAAATGCGTGATTCGGAGAGAATTGAACAGATCCTGAATCAATACAATGCTGAGATTTACCAGCTAGACAACCAGGTTGATGTTCTTAACAAAATGATTGCCACCTTCCACTCCATTTGTGATTTATGCCATATTACAGTGTTTGGAGTTGATGAGAACGGAAATGCAATTAATCGTATTGAAGGCGTTGGCGAAGAGTTTAGATTGCCTATTTGGAACGAGACCATGCTTATTCCATCCCAACAAACTGAAATAGTAAAGCAGGCCCAAACAACATGCAGCATGGTCATAAAAACAGGAATTGACAATGGCATGGAGAAATCCGATTTAGCAATTCCTTTAACAATTAATAATCAAACTCATGCGATAGTGCGTTTTGAAACTGGTTTCACCGGACTTTTTTCTGAAGGAAATCAAGGTATAATCCGTAAAATGATGGATGCGACATCCGTTCGACTTTCCAAGGTTCTTGACGATCAGAAACTACGAAAACTGAACCGAGAATTAACTCAAAACAACGCGCAGTTACAACAATACTCCTATATAGTTTCCCATAATCTAAGGGCTCCAATCGCCAATCTGTTAGGACTTTCGCGCCTTTTCAATACAAAAAACCTTTCGGATGAGCGGAATGTGAAAGTCATACGAAACATCGAATCATCGGCCGGAAACATCGATTCTATCCTTAAGGATTTGAACAAGATACTTGCCATTAAACGAGATCTGAACAAAGAAAAAGAAGAGGTTAGCCTGGATGAGATCATCTATCAGGTTTTAAAGTCACTAGAAAGAGAATTTATTGAGGTGCGTCCAAGAATCGACTTGGACATGAAGGTTACCAAGCTGTTAACTATTAAATCATACATAACGAGTATTTTCACGAATCTCATTTCAAACTCCATAAAGTACCGTGTTGTTGACCGTGATTGTAACATCACGATAAGAACATACATGACTAATAACAATGTGTGTATTGAGTTTGAAGACAATGGAATGGGGATTGATTTGGAAAAATTTGGAGACCAGATATTCGGTTTGTACAAACGATACCACCGTCACGTGGAAGGTTCTGGAATGGGGCTACACTTGGTAAAATCCCAAGTTGAAGCGATGGGAGGAAGAATATCTGTGGAGAGCTTCGTAAATAAAGGAACAAAATTCATAATAGAGCTATATCATGACTAAGGAAAACAAGATCGTATTGATCGACGACGACGAGATTCACAACTTCATAACCGAGAACTTCATTAGTGATCATTATCCTCAAACGGAAGTGGTATCCTACCAAAATCCCGAAAAGGCGTTGGATGAATTACACTCTGCCACGGAACACCCTGAAACTGATTGCCCTGATGTTATTTTCTTAGACATCAATATGCCCGAGATGAACGGCTGGCAGTTTTTGGAAAAATTCATTAGTTACAACATCGACAAGATTTGTGGATCAAAAATCTTCATTCTCTCTTCGTCATTAGATCCCGCCGACATATCCAGGTCGAAGCAATTTCCTGTTGTAGCAAATTTCATATCCAAACCACTGACGGCAGAAAAGGTGGATGCCATATTGAATTGAACACCAATAGCATTAATTTGAGCACTCGATTGCATACCTATCGATTGGATTTGATAATTTAGCATCCAATAAACTTAACGCCTACAATCGTCATGAACGAGGATCTGAAAAAAGCCGTCATCAAGTCTTTAGAGAAGAATTTCAAAAATGGACCTTTAACAGCCAGAAATCTTGCTGGCATTTATTTTGAAATTATCGAAAAGAACCAAAATCTGGATGCCGATAAGATAGCTGCTATGATTAACGAAGCTGACCTTAAGAGCGATCAGGAAGATCAAGCAGGTGACGATTAATTTTTGGAATTACTTTTCTTTAGACGTTCGGAAAAAGCCTTTTTAAACTTATCAAGTTTGGGCTTTATTACGAACTGACAATAAGGTTCATAGCCGTTCAATTCATAGTATTCTTGATGATATCCCTCCGCCGGGTAGAAAATCGAAGCATCTGAAATTTCGGTTACAATAAAATCTTCAAAAACCTTTCTGGAAATCAAATCCACTTTGATCTCCGTTGCGACAATCTTCTGTTCTGAATTGTGGCAGAAAATGACAGATCGGTATTGAGTTCCTACATCATTCCCTTGGCGATTCAAAGTTGTTGGATCGTGTGAGGCCCAGAAAGCCTCCAAAAGCACTTCAAAACTTATTATTGTTGGATCATAAACGATCTGCACAACCTCTGCATGACCAGTGGAACCCGTACAAATCTGTTTATATGTGGGGTTAGGTACTACACCTCCCATGTAGCCAGAAGTTGCGGTTATTACGCCATCCAATGACTGGAATACGGCTTCTGTGCACCAAAAACAACCACTTCCGAAGGTTATAGTATCATAGCTGGCGGTGTTGTTTGACATAGGTTTGGAGTTGGATGCTACATCTTCAATTTCTGACATCCGGTTTTCACTATTGCCACAAGATGGGAGAAAACCGATTATCACTAAAAGGTAAACAAGTTTTGGCTGCATAATTGATGAACAAGCAAAAAAGAGCAATGGTTTATCCTATTCAAAATTTATAGGATAGTCCAACACCCAAAACCTCCTTGAATTGTGTACGTGGACCAAAGGTGTCGATTGAGCCGTCATCATTTGAATCTATACCAACCTTGGTATCTTCATCATAAATCAGGTGTGTGGTTAGGTTTGCCGAAATGTATTCATTCACCTTCATGTTTAGGGTTATTTCCCAATTCACATCTACTTTGGATAAATCACCCATATAATCAGTATAAAGCTCTAACTTGTTTATCAAACCAACATTCTCAATAATATCCTTTTTGTATAAAATGCGCACCATTGCACCAATTTCAAGTTTGGTGTTTTTTGCAGAATCAACACCAAATGAACCCAGTGCGGCTAAACTATCATCGTTTACAATGATCATACGACCTGCGCATGGAGAAGCCAAAACGGTGAGAAAATCGTTGGGACGATAATCCATACCGAGTGCTACAGTAAGGTAACCAGGAGCTAAAAAATTGGATATGGCAACCGAATCATTGGGGTAATTATATCCCTTAGCGAACTGACTTCGAAATCCTGCGAGAGCAGAGTAATACCAGTTTTTAAATGCAAAGCGGCCGTATTTTGTCGAGATATCTATTTTGTCATCAGACTTTCTTGGATTATCATCACCCTCTTGGCTTATGCCGTAAGCTAAATCGATGAAGTTGTCCCAGGAGTTCTTTTCATCCTTGTAATTGGCAGCATATTTAAACAAAGCTAAACCTGATATGGAATTAGAACCACCGGCCGACCAATTACTGAGACTGACTTGTGTGAAATTCAATCCGACAAATCCTGAACGCTTCCAAGCTTTGGAGCGATCGGATGTTGTATCGCGTTTAACCGATTCAAGTGCTGCAGTTTGAGAGAATGCGGATGAACCGCCGAGAACAAATAATAAAAATGCAACTGAGTATAGTTTTTTAGTCATTTTTAGAGCTGTTGTTATTTTATGTTTTACTTACCGTTCTTGAGTAAGTCCCTGATTTCAGTCAGTAACTTCTCCTCATTTGAAACTACGGGAACAGCTGGTGCTGCCGTTTTCTCCTCTCGCTTTAATTTATTGATGGCTTTAACAATTAGGAAGACGGCAAAGGAAACTACCATCAGATCAATAAATGCGGTTACAAATTGACCATATTGGATAGCAACCTCGGTAGTTGATTCGGATGCCTGCTGTAGCACCAGCTTTTTATCGCTGAAATCTAC
>JBJTQS010000245.1:0-3739 GCA_046075765.1 Bacteroidota bacterium | reverse complement strand
TTGATCTGGATATCAACGTTCGAAGTGCTAGTGGAGTGAAGTCCGACAATTTCCTGATGATTGCAAACTTCAATAATGCCGAAAAGAATATCACCGGTGTTATTGATGCCTTCACAAAATTCCGGAATAATCATCCGCAGGCCATTTTGACAATCGTTGGAGCAGGACCTGATTTTGACATGGTACGTAATTATGTTTCGGAAAAAGTTCACGGAAATGGTTCAATCCAATTTCCGGGTTTTGTTTCTAATAAAGAATTGTCAAAATATTTTTCTTACGCCACATGCTACATCCTAAACAGCAATTTCGAAACCTTTTCCATTTCAACTTTGGAAGCCTTATTGTACGGTGTGCCGGTTATTGCTACTAAATGTAAAGGCCCCGAATCCTTTGTGAACAGTAAAAACGGACTTTTAATTGATGTTGGATCGAATGATCAACTATTGTCTGCAATGGAATTCATGTCGAATTCTTACCTGAATTTTAATCCATCCGATATTCGAAATTCAATACCTGGTGAGGTGATTGCCCATACAGGAGAGTCGTTTTATTCCATTTACAACCGTGTTATTGTCGATTAGAACTAAGTCATGATTTTGAAAATACTTATTTGCAATATACTTAGGCTTTATGTCAGGTATTTTCCAGTTCGGAAAGGAAAGATACCAATATTGGGAATGTTTGAGCGACTCGGTGTTTTTCAAAACATGGAATTAAACACTCGAATAGCCGGCCATACTCGTGTTTTATTGAATATCGATGACTGGGTTCAACGCTTAGTTTATTTTTTTGGTGTTTATGAAAATGAAAAAGTAGAAACAAAATTATGGGTTGAATACGCAGCAAAATCAAATCATATCTTAGACATTGGCTCAAACTTTGGTTATTATTCATTACTGGCATCTGATGTAAATCCTGCGTGTAAGATTTTAGCGTTTGAGCCGGCTCCTGCGATGTTTAAAAGACTTACTCATAATTTGACGATCAACTCTTATGACAATGTAGTGCCTTTGAATCTTGGCGTTTCAAATAGGGAAGGTGTGTTCGACTTTTTTGTGGCCGATAGTAAACATAGCGGCATGTCTGGTCTCTCCATGCCTGATATTGTAGGAGGCCAAAAGATTCAAGTTGATGTTACCACCATAGACCAGATTCTAGTCGAACATCGAAATTTTATTCCAGAATTGATAAAAATTGATGTTGAAGGAAATGAGTTAAATGCGCTAATGGGAATGGAGCAAATGATCAGCTCTTCAAAACCGGTGTTTTTTATTGAGATCTATGATAGTAATCTGGCAAAGTTTGGACATAGTCGGGATATGGTGTTTGACTTTTTTAAAAAACACGGCTACTCAATTATGGAGGTCGGAAATCAAAGTAGACTTGTGAAAATTGAGCAACCCAAAGACATTGGTTTGGCAATTTGTCTGCCAGATTGACATTTTTACTTTTATATTACTTGGTATTTTCATAAATATTTGATTTTCAATATTTAGTGTTTTCAGGTCATCATTATCTTTTTGTAAGAAAATGGTAACAATTGATGGGTTTTTGCCGTAGAAAACAACATCCCAACGGAAATATTGAGCGCCGTAGGATCATCGCCGAAAGGCTAGTAATTGTTGTCATTGAGTATTAAAACCAACCGCGTAATGAACAGGCTTCCAATGAATTGGATACTTGTGTTGATGTCGATGCTAATTAGCATCGGATCGGTGCATGGTCAGGTCAATTTTTCTGCCTCCCAGCAGGTAGGGTGCATACCCTTCAACGTGCAATTTGAGAACCTAACTCCTGGTGCATCAAACTGTACTTGGAGATTTACCGAGACTTCCACGGGAGTCACATCCACAATTGACTCTACCTTCAGTCCTTCCAAAAGTTTCATTGCACCTGGTCATTATGACGTAAAGCTAGTGGTTACCTATTCAAACGGTACCATGGACTCATTGACAAGGAGTACTTATATCACCGCAAAAAGTGCACCGCAGCCATCATTTTCGGCACCTGTTGTTTCGGCTTGTTTCCAAAACAACTTGATTTCTTTCATTAATTCAACTTCCGGCACTTATGATTCCTTACTATGGGATTTCGGTGATGGCACCACGAGTTCTGTTGCGAATCCCGTGCATGGATATACGGCTTCTGGTTATTTCAATGTAACATTGATTGTGTATGCGAATGGTTGCAGCAATGCGCTTACCAAGAATTCATACATAAATATATTGAGCAATCCGGCAACTGCTTTTACTGCTGATACTTTAGTAACATGTAATGCATCTCAACCGATTTCATTTACATCTCAAACGGTAGGAACTTCTACCTATTTATGGAGTTTTGGTGATGGTACCACCAGTACCCAGGCTAACCCTCAACATACATATCCAGGCCCAGGTGTTTACGATGTTACATTGATAACAGTAAATTCATTGGGTTGTAGGGACACGGCAATCATGCCTGCATATATCACGGTTTTAAGTAATCCTGTTCCTGTGATTTCTGTATCTGGAGGGTTAAACAGATGTGTGCCGGTTTATGCCACGTTTTCAACTTCCACAAGCAATATTCAGTCATGGACATGGAATGTCGGTAGCAACACTTTCTCAACTCCTTCATTCCAGCAGAATTATTTTACTCCAGGATCTTATCCAGTAACACTTACTGCAACCTACACGAATGGTTGTACTAACAGTAAGACAGTAGTGTTAAACGCTCGTCCATTGGATATAGCGTATTTTACAGCTTCATCCTATAATGCTTGTGCACCTGCAACGGTCACATTGAACCATCAATCAACATCATCTAACCTGGTTTACAGCTGGCAACTTGGAAATGGTGCCACATCAACCACCGGTCCAAGTGTCAATGTAACTTATAGTACACCTGGCACATATTTGCCATCTTTGACTGTAACGAATTCCTATGGTTGCAGCAATACACAATATGCGACAAGTCCTATTACTGTTACCGCAGTTGACGCACAATTCACAGCAGATGATATCAATGGATGTCCACCTCATGCTGTAAATTTCAGCCATCCTGGTGGAGCCGGCTATTCATATTTATGGAATTTCGGAGATGGCAGAGCATCCACCCAACAAAACCCCTCTCATACTTATGTGAGTCCAGGAACATATACTGTGAGCTTGACTGTTACA
This sequence comes from Bacteroidota bacterium, assembly GCA_046075765.1. Taxonomy (GTDB): domain Bacteria; phylum Bacteroidota; class Bacteroidia; order AKYH767-A; family OLB10; genus JALRAP01. The sequence goes on along the minus strand of JBJTQS010000245.1, from coordinate 581 downwards.
AATCAAAGCGGATGCTCGCAAACTTATACCATGCCGTCTCCTGTTGAAGTGAATAATGGTGTCAATAATTTTGTTCCTGGAGATACGGTTTATGGATGCGCGCCTTATACGGCAAATCTGTTTGATAACTCGTCTAGCTCTACAAGCTGGTTGTGGAGCTTTGGCGATGGAGCAACCTCTACAAACGCCAATGCCATACACACTTATAACCAAGCTGGTGTTTACAGTGTAACCCTTCAAACCCAATCTAACGGTAGCTCCTGCTCTCAATTTGTGAATCCTTTCATTACTTATGTTTTGACAGAAGGAGAGGCGAACTTTTCGGTTACCAATTCACTGTGCCCGCCATTTACTTCAACATTTGTTGATTCATCCATCAATGCAGTATCATGGTTTTGGGATTTTGGTGATGGTACCACTTCAACGCTTCAAAATCCTTCTCATGTTTATACCAATGGAGGTTCTTACAATGTTTCACTTACCATTACCACCTCTGGAGGTTGTACTTATACTATGGTACAGAATTTCGCTGCTAATTTTAATCCACTCAGCGCAAATCCCACCGGAACTGTTGTAACACT
>JBJTQS010000244.1:0-4812 GCA_046075765.1 Bacteroidota bacterium | reverse complement strand
CGAGAAGCTTATGTGAAGGTCCTTCGCGATCTTTATAAAAAAGATTACGAAGCCGTGGATATAAGAGCGGGCATTGTCGCTGCCGTGGCTATCAAAGTAATCGAGCCGGTTTTTGAATCCCAAACCAAAACCAAGTTAGGTTCTCAGGTCACTTATCCCAATGGTCCTTCCTTACGCAACTGGATCAATGATTTCATCAAGAAAGAACTTGATAATTTCCTCCATAAAAACCCGGCAACTGCTGATGCTTGGCTCAAAAAAATACAGCAATCTGAAAGAGAGCGCAAGGAGATTGCGGGTATCAAGAAGCTGGCAAACGAGCGAGCTAAAAAGGCCAATCTTCACAATAAAAAGCTGCGTGATTGCCGCATTCACCTCGACTCAAAGCATCCCGATAGAATCCTCAGCACACTCTTCATCACCGAGGGTGACTCTGCTAGCGGCTCCATCACGGTGGCTAGGGATGTGTCCTTGCAGGCAGTTTTCTCTTTGAAAGGAAAGCCAATGAATTGCTTTGGTCTTACCAAGAAAATCGTTTATGAAAACGAGGAATTCAACCTCTTGCAAAATGCCTTGAATATTGAAGACGGTGTGGAAAGTCTGCGTTATAACAGAATCGTGATTGCCACTGATGCCGATGTGGATGGCATGCACATCCGTTTGTTACTGATGACTTTCTTCTTGCAGTTCTTTCCGGATGTGGTTCGCAACGGACACTTGTATATTCTTCAAACCCCACTCTTCAGGGTAAGAAATAAGAAGGAAACCATTTATTGCTATAATGAGCAAGAAAGACTTCAAGCCATTGAGAAACTGAAGCCGAAGCCCGAGATCACTCGATTCAAGGGATTGGGTGAAATTTCTCCTGACGAGTTCAAGGCTTTTATTGGGAAGAAGATGCGTATTGAGCAGGTGGAGTTGCAAGGTGAAACTGCGCTCCATGCATTGCTGGATTATTACATGGGAAAAAACACTCCCGAGCGTCAAGAATTTATCATCAATAATTTGCGTTTGGAGGAGGAGTTGATTGTTGAAGCCACCCCTCCCGTAGATGAAAATGCCGAGGAAGCAGTAGAGAACGCATAGTTTTTCATTTTCAAAACACAACCATTACCTAATGTCTGATATCAATAACAATACTCCGGACCACCGTGATGCAAGCAGCGATAACACTGCCATAGGTGGTCTCTATAAGAATTGGTTTTTGGATTACGCTTCATATGTAATCTTAGAGCGCGCCGTACCATATATCGAAGACGGATTGAAGCCAGTGCAGCGCCGTATCCTACATTCCATGTATGAGATGGAGGATGGCCGATATAACAAGGTTGCCAATGTCATTGGTAACACCATGAAGTACCATCCGCATGGCGATGCATCCATCGGTGATGCATTGGTGCAAATGGGTCAACGTGATTTGTTGATTGATACGCAAGGTAACTGGGGAAACATACATACGGGTGACAGTGCCGCAGCGGCTCGTTACATCGAGTCCCGCCTTTCCAAGTTTGCAAAGGATGTAGTCTTCAATCCCAAAACTACCGTATGGCAACTCTCTTATGATGGCAGGAACAATGAACCCGTCACGCTGCCTGTAAAGTTTCCTTTGTTGCTTTCTATGGGTGTTGAAGGAATCGCAGTTGGATTAGCCAGTAAGATTCTGCCACATAACTTTTGTGAACTCATCCAGGCTTCTATTGATTCCATCAGAGGTAAAAAAGTGGACTTAGTGCCCGACTTTCCTAGTGGTGGTATCGCTGACTTCAGCAAGTACAATGAGGGTTTGCGCGGAGGTCGTGTCCGTGTTAGGGCACTAATAGAGCAAAAGGATAAAAAGACTTTGGTGATTCGCCAGATTCCTTTTGGTACGACCACCACTTCAGTTATTGAATCCATTTTGGCTGCCGTTGATAAGGGAAAGATAAAAATCAAAAAGGTTGAGGATAACACTTCCGCACAGGTCGAGATTGTGATCCATCTGCATCCAGATGCCTCTCAAGATCCTGATAAAGCCATCGAAGCACTATATGCTTTTTCGTCGTGTGAGGTTTCCATTTCTCCCAATTGTTGTATTATCGAAGAAGGTCGTCCACGCTTTGTTAGCGTTAACGAAATTCTCGACATATCCACCCGCAACACAGTTGATTTGCTTAGGTTGGAGTTGGAGATAGCTCGCAAGGAAAAAGAGGATGAATGGCACTACTGCTCTTTGGAAAAAATCTTCATTGAAAAACGTATTTATCGTTCATTGGAAGAGTGCGAAACATGGGAGCAAATTATTGATACCATCGCAACTGGACTCAAACCTTATCTGAAGAAGCTGAAAAGACCTGTTACGGAAGATGATATGGCTGGCTTGACAGAGCTTAAGATCAAGCGTATTTCGAAGTTCGATAGTCATAAGGCTGAAGAGAAAATAGCTGGAATTGAAGCGGAGCTGGATCGAATCAACAACGATCTCGCCAATATCAAGAATTATGCTGTTGCCTATTTCAAAGAGTTACTGAAGAAATATGGTAAGGGCAGAGAGCGACGCACTCAGATCTCTTCATTTGAAGCGATCGTAGCATCCAAAGTGATTGCCAACAACCAAAAGTTGTATGTGAATAGGGCAGATGGTTTTGCTGGATTCGGGATGCGTAGGGATGAGTTCGTATGCGATTGCTCTGATATAGATGACGTGCTTGCCCTTAGCGGGGATGGCAAATTTACCGTGGTGCGTATTTCCGATAAGTCGTACATGGGTAAAGACATCAAGCACATTTCCATTTTCGAGAAAAACGATGACCGGACCGTTTACAACATGATTTACCAAGACGGTCCGCGCGGTGATATCATGGTAAAGCGTTTCACTATTTCCGGTGTGACTCGAGAGAAGTTCTATGACATCACTAAGGGCACTGAAGGATCAAAAGTGCTATACCTTGGAGTTACCAGCGTTGATAAGGCTCCGGTGGTGCAAATTCAATTGCGACCTCGTCCTAAGTTGAAAAACCTGAACATCGACGTCAATTTCGCTGATGTATTGATCAAGAATCGGTCTGCAGTAGGAAACATTGTAACCAAATTCGGTATTTCAAAATTGCGTGTTGTCAATCCAGGAACTCCTCCAACAGCTAGCAGCCCTACAGCTTCATCTGTGATGGAATCAACAACTGGAGAAAAGAAATCCGAAGAGACCAAAGGGAAAAACCCGAAATCGCAAATCAAACTTGAATTCTGATCGCAAGCCCGCCGACTCTAGGCATTATTTGCGCTTAAATGTCCTTGCTGAGGTCATTGCATCTTATGATGGCAAACAACCACTGCATAGGTATCTAGCTTCCTTTTTCAAATCAAATCCGGGTTTTGGATCCTCAGACCGAAAGCTTTATCGCCGTTGGATTTATGCTTGGTTCCGTTTGGGGAAGTTAGCGAGCCAATTGGATTTCAACAAGCGCGTTATGGTTGCGTATTATTTAGTGAATGGGTTGAACGATGAACTTTCTTTATTCCTAAACGCATCATCAGGTTTTCAATTCCCAATTGAAGATCTTTCTTTGAGAGAAAGAATCGGTATTGTTCACACAGCTTTAGGTTTAAAAGATTTAGATGGTATTTTTCCATTTCAATCGCAACTTTCTTCTGGTATGGATCGGATTTTGCTTGCTGAATCCATACTTAGCCAACCCGATGTATTCATCCGCGTTAAGCGAGGTTTTGAATCTAAAGTTCAAAATGAATTGAACGTAAAAAACATTTCATTTGAAAAAACCGACCTTGTAAATTGTTGGAAGTTGCCTGCTGCAACGAATCTGCAAGAGCTAAAATCTTTCGCTGTTGGTTATTTTGAAGTTCAGGATTACGGCTCTCAGGCTATTGCAGATTTGGTTCCTGCACATAAGTATGAATCTTGGTGGGATGTATGTTGCGGCGCAGGAGGGAAGACGCTCTATTTGACTGATAAATTTCCAGGTATCAAACTGCATTGCACAGACAAACGAGAAAGCATATTGGTCAACCTAAAGGAGCGAGTAACACGAGGCAAGTATCGAGGCATAACATCCAGTGTTTTGGATGCGGCAATTGACATACCCAATACAGCCCAATTCAACGGGGTTTTGGTTGATGCCCCTTGTTCCGGCTCAGGAACTTGGTCGCGCAACCCCGAAAACCTTGTGTTTTTTGATGAAGCCCAGTTACCTGAATATTCGAAAACGCAATCCACCATATTGAGTAACGTTAGTCGTGCTGTTCTTTCCGGTTCTTATCTGGTTTATATGACCTGCTCCGTTTTCGCAATGGAGAATGAGCAAGTAGTTTCATCATTAATTCAAGGGTCTGATTATCATTTGATTGCCCAAAAAATGCTGAAAGGGTATGAGCATGGGTGCGATAGCCTGTTTGTAGCTGTTTTGAGGAAAAACTAGCAGTCGATTAAACTTTTTTAATTCGGAGATGTCTTGTTTTTCATTCTCGTGTCTGTGCTTCGCTCACGGCTTTAATAACTATCTTTGAATCAAAATCCTTCGCTTATCATGAAAAAGTTTCTGCTGCTTGCATTGTTTGTCATTTGCGCTCAAGCATCCTTTGCCCAGAATTACAACCTCACTTTGCGCTCAACTCTTTCCTACGGCGTTTCATTGTCAAACATTGGCGGCTATGTAGATGGTCAAGGCAACGAATATGCATTGGTAGGTTATTATAATGGTCTCTCCATCGTTAACGTTACCGACCCAGATAATCCATTCATTGCATTTACTGTTAATGGTGCCCCATCCGATTGGCGTGAGGTCAAAACCTGGAGCACCTATGCATATGTAACCACCGAAG
>JBJTQS010000243.1:0-8932 GCA_046075765.1 Bacteroidota bacterium | reverse complement strand
TGTCATCAACCATGTTACCTGCAGGAAGGAAAGAAGGTGTGCTTCCGCTTGGCAACCAATCTGTCACCATCTGGGCGGTAGTCAATGACAAAGTGTTGTCGCAACCGATTGTGATTCCATTTGGGAAAGCACCAGCGAAGTTGGCATGTAAATACACTCCAGGGTTGTTGCCGTTTGGCTGAGCGCCCCATCCACCGATGGTATAAGTGCGAAGGGTGTCGCATCCATTATCTTGACACTCGATTCCAAGAAAGTCCCACATAGCGGCACAACCATTGGCATCAACTATGTTTACAGAGAACTCCTCAGTGGCGCACAAACCATCTAGCATCATAATATCAACTTCTCCATTAGACCAGTTGATTGCGTATGGTAATACACCTCCAGAAACGTCTATGGATGCAGTACCATCACAGATTCCGGAAGCGCAATCGCTGGTAGGAGTTGAAGATCCTGTAACAATCAGTTGCGCAGGCTGTGTGATTTCAAAGCTTAATGACTTTGATTGTCCGATAGCATCCGTTACAACAACAGAATAAACACCGGCAGACAAACCGTTCAGGTCTTCGGAAGTTGCACCGTTGCTCCAAAGGATAGAGTAAGGGGGAACACCGTCAACGATGGTCAAATCGATAGAGCCGTTAGAGCCACCGAAGCAAGACACATCACCTTTGATACCTGAGATTTTAAGTTCGCAAGCAAGGTAGTTGCCAGAAACATTTCCGTTGTCGTAATTACGGTTAACCATGTCAACTGCATTGTTGTAATCAGCAAAGGAGAAGGCAGGAGCAGAACAACCACCGATTTTGCGGTTAGCTTGATCGAACAACTGTCCAACAGTCCATCCCATGAATGGTCCCTGGGCGATGAACAAATCCCTTAAACGACCTGCGGAAGCTCCGAAGTTCGCATCATACTCATCGAAGCGAAGGTTCAGGGCCAAGGTCACCAACTGACCGGCGAACACGTTTTTGTAGTTCGACTTGGTTGGGTTGGTTTTGGTACCTGCTGGCAGAGCCGATGGCGTTGCCGTTTGGGGAAGGAAAGCCCTAACCGCGCTGGCAGATGTTAAGCGCAGCTTATTGGTACAACCAATTTCCAAGCCTGTTGGGAAGGCGGCTGCAAAGTTGTTGTTCAAATAGGTTCCAGGGTTACTTCCGTTGGGTGTAGAAGACCACCCACCCTGGGTTTGGGTTCGGTATCCTGGGCAAGATACCACTTGGGCTAGCGACTGGCCGCAGATTGCTAGTAGCATTAGGGCGGCAAAGAGTTTTGTTTTAAACATGGTGATTTTTTTTGTGATTAATGTATTTTTTTGCGTTTAGGTAAATGAACCTCCAGCGCGAGCCCAAAACCCTTTTTTTTTGACCAATTGTTGTTTTTGGGGGTCGAATTGCAGAATTTGTTTGACAAAAGGTCATTTGTTCAAAAAGCCACCTATTATGCCCACAGCACTGATATTCAATTACAATAATAAATGTTCCTACATGCATTTCAATCTAAAAAGATAATCGAACTCGGCGACTTATCGTCTGTAAAGTCATTTAGCAAAATCGTACCCTTAACTTCGCATAACAATGTGTGGCAGATTCTCATTAACCAAGACCGAGGCTGAAATCGAGGCTCGATTCGGTGCGAAATTTTATTCAAATGATCTGATCAAAAGGTACAATGTGGCACCGAGCCAATTGGCATTGGTGTTAACCAACAATAATCCTAACGAATTGCAGTTTTTCAAATGGGGGCTGATTCCATCCTGGGCCAAAGACCCAAACATTGGCAATCGAATGATTAATGCGCGCTTTGAAACCTTAAAGGAAAAGCCTTCTTTCAAGAACCTGATCAATAGAAAGCGTTGTTTGGTTATTGCTGACGGGTTTTATGAATGGCGCAATGTTGGAGGCAAGAAAAAGCCGGTGCGGATCACATTGGTGGATGAAGTGCTTTTTGCAATGGCAGGACTGTGGGATGAGTGGCGAGACCCCATAAGCGGTAATATTGTTAAATCGTTCACAGTTGTTACGGTACCAGCAAATAAGCTCATATCTCCCATACACGACCGGATGCCTGCAATCTTGCATCCGAATTCAGAGAAAAACTGGTTAAATCTTGACCCGATCGATGATATGCTTACCACATATCCCGAAAACGAAATGAACCTTAATCCTGTTTCAGATAAACTTAATTCACCATCAAACGACTCTCCGGATTTAATAAATCCATCAGAAAACCTATTCAACTAAAATCCTATATTATGAAGCTTTTTAAATCAAGCCTTATTATTCTTTCAGCCAGTTTAGTTTTTACGCTACCATCTATTGCTCAAGAGGCAGAAAGTGATCAGCATGAATTGCAGCATTGGCAACATGCTTGTCCAACAGATGGAAAATACTGGGGAGTCTCAAGTGATAATGCTCGGGTGCAATATAAAGACATCGACTCTGGTCGTACCATCGTGGTAGCCGTTATAGATGGCGGAGTAGACACTACACACCCCGACCTCAAGGCAAATCTTTGGATCAATAAAAACGAAATATCAGGTAATGGAATTGATGATGATAAAAATGGTTATGTAGACGACATTAATGGATGGAATTTCATTGGAGGTCCTAAAGGTGATATCGGTCCTGAAAACACAGAAGCCGTACGACTATACCGCAAGCTTATCACCAAATACAGTGGAAAGGAAAAAAAAGATATCGCCAAGCAAGACCGCGCCGAATACACTTTATATAAAGCGGCTGAGTCGAAAGTTTTGTCCGAATTACTACAAGCATCCAACTATCTTTCCGAATATGCAAGTGCAAAAAAGCATCTAGACAAAATCGTTTCCATCATGGGTGATGAAGAATTTTCATCAGATGAACTTAGGGGTATCAAAGACGATGATGAAGTATTTATGGCTACGGTAGATGCGGTTGCAGGTGCTTTGGATAATGAAGTCACTTTCAAAAGGATCTATGATGAAGTTGGGGAAGGCTATAACTATTTCAATGTGGCTGTAAACTATCACTACAACACAGATTTCGATGGCCGATCTGTTGTTGGGGATAATCCGGATGATTTCTCCAACACGAATTATGGCAATAACAATGTGATGGGGCCAGATGCAGGGCATGGCACACATGTGGCCGGCATCATTGGAGCAGTCAGAAACAACGAAATTGGAATAGATGGTATAGCCAGCAATGTCCGTATCATGGCTATTCGCGCAGTACCTGATGGCGACGAACGCGACAAAGATGTAGGCAATGCCATCCGTTATGCGGTAGATAATGGTGCAAACATTATCAACATGAGTTTCGGAAAATCATTTTCACCTAACAAAACCTATGTAGATGACGCCATCGCATATGCGGCATCAAAAAATGTTTTGATGGTTCATGCGGCAGGTAATGATGGAATCAACATCGACAAGGAGTCGAACTTCCCTAATGCAAAATCTTTTAGTGGTACTAAATCTGAATTCCCGTGGATTGAAGTTGGAGCGATTTCAAGCAATGGCCAAATTGCAGAATTCAGCAACTACGGTGGAGCTACTGTCGATATTCTGGCCCCCGGAGTTTCGATATACTCTACGCTTCCTGGTGCGAAATACGATTACGAAAACGGAACAAGCATGGCCGCACCGGTAGTTTCAGGTGTGGCAGCACTTATTTGGTCGCACTATCCCGATTTAAGTGCTATACAGTTAAAAAAAGCCTTGATGACAGGCGTAATACAACCCGAAGGAAAGACCAATCCAGCAGGAGCTAAGAAAGCTGTCCCTTATAAAAAGGTTTGCAAGTCCGCAGGCGCGGTGAATGCTTTGAGAACGATCATGTTGTTAGAATCTCGATAAACAACATTACCTATTGACGATATATGGTTTAGAGAGGACGCCCATCTCTCCTATTGCTTCAATCATAAATAGTCCGGTGGATAAATTTAAGGAACTCAAATCCAACTGAATGTTCTCAATGCCTTTTTCGATTTGATGCGTTTTAAGTACGCGTCCGACAGGGTCTAAAACCCGAATCAATTCATCTCCAAAATCCTGTGGCAATTGAATATTTAATTTTCCAGATGCCGTCCCTGGATTGGGAAAGATTTTCATCTTAGAGATTGAAGAGCCAACTTCACTGATTGATGTGGTGGTGTCAATCACCAAAAATTGTCCCATCATCCCGCCGTCTTCATGTGTTAGCATGTGGCAGTGGTACATGTAAGGAAAAACAGGATCGGCAAAGTCTTCGAATTTTGTGATGAATCGCACCACACCTCCCATGGGAGGCACCAAAACCACATCCTTCCAACCAGCGTTTTCAGGCGCAGGTGGTGCACCGTTTATATCCAAAATTTGGAAGCTGACGTCATGAATATGAAATGGATGAGATATACGTGTTTGATTCGTGAGCTGCCAAATCTCTGTATCACCCAATATCACCGTGTCATTGATCATCATCATATCAAATGGCATCATGTTAATTAGAAAAGGGCCAATCAAACTACCTGTGGGACCCATGACCTGAGGCATAAAAGTAAACGATCTTGTTTTGTTTGCGGATGCAATGGGAATTGGAGTGATGCTTGTAAGGGTTGTAGGTATACTGAACACTCCGTTAGCATCAGCGCTGCCGATATCAAATCGTATCAGATTGAAATCGGTTCCATTGAGAAGATTTGATGAATATCCATTGATGATATTGGGCCCCATACCTTGTGGACTGGATGCTCCATATATTCCTGACGGGATTTATGAAGCATAGCTGATCAAATAAACAGATTGATTAGCCAAGGAAGTCATGTCGACTAAAATCTCGGCGCGCTCGCCAGGAGAAAGCAGAAGCCTTGTTTTAGGCACGGGGTTGTTTAATAAACCTCCATCAGAAGCTATCACCGAAAACGGCATATTGTTTGAAAAACCAAAATTGAATGACCGCTCTGTTGCGGCATTGAGTAGTCGTAACCTAATCACATTGGCAGGAAGCGATTTGAATGGATTTTTAGTCCCGTTAACAAGAACTACTGAATCCAACGCCGATTCAACAACAAACTGTTTGGATGCGTCGAATGCACGTGTCTGTATAGCCAAAGGCAAGTCGTCTACACCATAATTCCTTGGGAGTACAATTCCTGCTTCCACCAAATCGCGAACGATGATGAATCCTGCAGCACCTTTGGTTACATGTTCAGCGGTTTTCATATGCAGGTGCGGATGGTACCAATGCGTTGCTGCCCGATCCTTAACTTCAAATGTCGGAGTCCAGGTCGCGCCTGGCAGGATGGTAATATGAGGACCACCGTCGGCTTGAGCTGGTACATGCATGCCATGCCAATGAATAGTGGTGGTATCCGTAATATTGTTTGTAACCTGCATTTGAACCAAATCCCCTTGATTTAAAAGCAAAGTGGGTCCGAGATAATCGCCATTAACACCGATGGTATTGGTATTGAATCCAGGATAAAAAACCTTGGATCCATTTTGAATCTGTAATTGAAAAACCGTTCCAGACAATGTATCTGGGATAACGAGTTGGTTCTGTGAAAACGCTGGTGCGGATAGTAACAGAAAAAATAGAGCGCAAATCGATCTTATCATGGCAAGTAACGGGATTTTTGGAGAGTAAAACTATTAGTTTAGTTCGAGACCGTGGTGTGACTTTTATCACAAAATTAGGAGGGGAAGAAAAGAAACTTCTGGAAATTACTGCCAAATGAAAAAGGGGGCTAAGCCCCCCACCCCGATTCAAAGATAATCGTATTGGGCCGGAATCGGAAATTTTGGACATCACTTAAACGTTTAATTTAAAATCCGTCAAAACTTCATCAGTTGAAATAGAGACTCGATAAAAAAGAAAGTTATTCTGTTGTTTTAAAAACTCCAATTAAAACAAGCAGCTTCTCCACTCAAATCATATAAAATCAAGAAGACAATTTTCGAGCAGTCGGATATTCAACCCGTACATGATAAATGCTCATCAACATTTTCTTGAAGATTTTTTTGATAGAGGTAATGTCTCTAAATGTAATGTCGCAGTTCACAAATTGCTCCGCCTCGATTTGCGCCTCTATCACCTGGTCAACCAACGCATTTATGGCTTCAGATGTAGGTGCCGTCAAACTACGCGAAGCAGCCTCAACGGAATCGGCCATCATCAACACAGCAGTTTCCCTTGAAAAAGGCAAAGGGCCTGGATACCTAAAATCATCTTCGTTAACGATTTCCTCTGGGTAGTTTTTCAAAAAAGACTGGTAAAAATACTGGACCATGGTAGTCCCATGATGCGTACGAATGAAATCAACCACAATATCCGGCAGCTTGTTTTTTCGAGCTATCTCAATGCCCTTGATCACGTGGTCGATGATGATTACAGCGCTCTCATCAAATGAAATATCGTCGTGAGGATTGATGTTGGAGTTTTGGTTTTCGATGAAATACATAGGCGTATCCATCTTTCCAATATCATGATACAAGGCCCCTGCCCTAACCAACAAGGCATTTCCACCGATTTTGAAAACGGCAGCCTCAGCAAGGTTGGCAACCTGCATCGAATGCTGGAATGTTCCCGGAGCCTTAATTGACAACTCGCGAAGCAGCGGTGAATTGGAATCGGATAGCTCCATCAAGGTGACATCCGAAGTAATGCCGAAAATTTTCTCGAAAATGAAAATCAACGGGTATGCAAACAAAGTCAGCAACACATTGCCCACCAGCCAATAGATATCGGTTAGTTGAATGGCTTCCCGACCGCCTTCATAAATCACCGATAAAGCCGAGTACGATACCACGTAGGCAAGCAAAATCAATCCAACACTAATGAAAAGCTGAGCCCTTCGCCTTAGGTTCGTAACACTGAAAATAGCCACCATGCCTGCAATCACATGCATATAGACAAATTCAAAGCCTCCCGGAGCAACAAAACCAAGGATCAGGGAGGTTACCATGTGTGCAAAAAGTGAAAGCCGCGTATCAAAAAACACCCTCAGTATGATGGGCATAATACACATTGGTGCCAAATAATGACTTAACGATTGTGCTTTCATTATACCTGTAAAAAGCACTACGTTCAGCATGATCAAGGATAGAATGAGACCCAGCTTACGGTTGTCGGCGAAAATGTCTTTTCGAAGCCTAGCTAAAAAGGCTATTAGCATTGAGAGAGCAAGTGCAACCAAAATCATTTGGCTTCCAAAGACCCATGCCGCTGTTGCGGAATCCGGTTCACGGAAATCGGATGCCTCCTTCAATGATTGCAGGATTAAATATTTTTCATTTGAAATGGGTTGCCCGCGAGAGATTATGAGTTCTCCTTGTCGAACCACACCTGATGTGGGAAGTATCTCAGCCAATCGCTCTTGGCGCAGCTGAGCCGTGAGCTTCGAATCAAATTTGATATTCCCGGGTAATGATGCAGGAACCGTTACCGCCGCAAAAACATCTTTTCCAAGACTACTCTTTAATGTGGTGGTAAGATTCCGAGACGCATCCGTTGGATTGATGAAATCGGTGGAATTTACGGAAGTCAACTCCCTATTATCAACCAAGGAAAATGTAGCCGAAGTTTCGTTAGAAGGAGTTAATACTCCCTTGCTGTAAACGGCAGCTATTGCCCTTTGGATGGTTTCGTTGGTAGCTTGAGAACCCAAACCTCGAGCAGACAATTGAGCCAAAAGTTCGGAAGAGAGTGAAGAGGTAATTTGGGAATCAACCACAAAAACTGGTAAAACAGACAAAATTGCCCTGTCGCGTTCGGCCTTGAGCGTGTCCGGATCCTTCATTACTGCGAAGTCGACCGGAGAAACCAAGTCTTCATAGTTCCAAGCCTTGCCCTTCTTGACCTCGAACTTATATCGAACTTTATGTGGTAATAGGTAGGTTATCCCAATGATGGCTATCAGGATCATCACGACCTTGAAAATACGGTCGTGACTATTTGAAATACGAATCAGCAAGTCGTTCATAAGACCACCAAGGTAAAAAATAAAAGCAAGGACTGTAAGCCGGATTCTGTCCAACAGCCTTGCGACCATTGTTCCTGTCATTTATCTGGGACCACCATCACTGATGGCCTCTAGCAGCCTACCCGCGGCATTGGAGACGGGCCGCCTCCTCAGGTTTCCCTGAAACCGTTTACATGGCCTTACAACCCACAAGGTTTACCCTCGAATACATCGCTGCATCCGCCGTGAGCTCTTACCTCACGTTTTCACCCTTACCTGCCAACTTACGTCAACAGGCGGTATAGTTCTCTGCGGCACTTTCTGTTCCCCAATCGTTTCCAATTGAAGACCTTCCCGTTAGGAAGTGTGGCGCCCTGAGTTGTCCGGACTTTCCTCCCTTCGGTTTCCCAAAGAGCGACAGGACGTCCTTGCTTTAGCAACAAAGATAAGACAATTGACGATTGACGATTGACGATTTGTACCATTCTCAGGTACGGGGGGGGGATTTGAACTTGCCACAATTAGATTTAAATTTGAAGAAAAAACAAATGAAAACCATCATACGATCCGCATCGGCGCCTGCTCCTATCGGACCATATAGCCAAGCCGTTAGAATCGGCAACTTGATGTTCTGTTCTGGAATGATTGCTCTTGATCCGGTAACCGGACAATTGGTTCAAGATTCTATCGCAGCTGAAACCAAACAAGTCATGCAGAACATCTCTGCTCTATTGCAAGAAGCTGGAGCTGGTTTCGAAAACATTGTAAAAACCACCATTTTCCTGATCAGTATGGATGACTTTGCTGCAGTTAATGAAGTTTATGGGTCGTTCTTCAACGACCATTTCCCCGCTAGAGAAACGGTGGCCGTGTCCGGATTGCCAAAGAATGCCCGTGTTGAGATTTCCGTTACCGTGGCAATGCCTTGAGAAGCACTAAATCCTACCTAACCAAGACTCCCTAAACAAGAGCTGCTGCTGGGTAATCATCTCAGCCGATTTGATTCGAT
>JBJTQS010000242.1:0-4205 GCA_046075765.1 Bacteroidota bacterium | reverse complement strand
CCAACGCTATGAACTTCGACAAGCTTGTCGGTCAAGATCTATTTTTCAAAATGGAAAAGTTCAACGAATCAGACTAATACTTTAATAGCCAAAATGATTGCTGAATATGAAACCTTTGGTATGGCTAAAAACAAAAAAAGGAGCCCTTCGGCTCCTCTACTTTTTTCTAAACTCAGAGTGGCTTACGCCAGCGTATCAATAATAAGTCAATCGAATAACATTCGACAAATACTTCGCGAAGCGGAGCACTTGGCGACTGTAGCCGTATTCGTTATCGTACCACACATACAGCACCAGGTTTTTGTTGTCTTTGGAGACGATGGTGGCCGGACTATCGAAAATAGAGGCACATGGGTTGCCTACCAAGTCGGATGATACGGTTTCGTTGGATGTGAGGTATTGAATCTGCTCTACCAAATCGCCGTTCAAGGCGGCATCGCGCATGATTTCGTTCACACCTTCTTTGGTGATTTCCTTGTTGATGGCAATGTTCAATATGGCCAGCGATACATTAGGGGTGGGTACGCGAACCGAGTTGCCCGATATCTTACCTGCCAACTGTGGCAATGCCTTCGAAACGGCCTTGTCTGCACCCGTTTCGGTAATCACCATGTTCAATGGAGCCGAACGACCACGACGGTATTTGGAGTGGTAGTTGTCGAGCAAGTTCTGATCGTTGGTATAACTGTGTATGGTTTCGATGTGGCCGCGTTGTATGCCAAGCGTCCTGTCGATGACTGCAAGCACCGGAACGATTGCGTTCGTAGTACATGAAGCAGCAGAAAAAATGGTTTCATCTTCATTGTGGCTCTTCTGGTTGATACCATAAACCACATTCGGGATATCGCCTTTGCCAGGTGCGGTAAGCAATACTTTGCTCACGCCCTTTGATTTCAAATGACGGCTCAATCCTTCGCGATCACGCGCCACTCCAGTGTTGTCGATCAACAACGCATTGTTGATGCCATAAGCGGTGTAATCGATCTCCTCGGGATTCTTGGCCGAAATCATGTGTACGGTGTGACCGTTGATGATGAGGGTGCGGTTGGCAACATCTTCCACCACAGTGCCTAAAAACGGACCGTGAACTGAATCGTTGCGCAACAACTCGGCGCGCTTGATCATATCCTCGTCAGACTTGTCGCGCGTTACAATGGCACGCAAACGCAACTGCTCACCCTTGCCTGCCTGCGCCACCAACTCACGCGCTAAAATCCTGCCTATCCTACCAAACCCGTACAACACCACATCTTTGGGAACAATCTTATGCTTTTCCTCTCCAATGTAATTACTCAATTTATCGCCAATGAAATCAGCAGCACTTCCATTATACTTGGCCTTTTCATTGATCCACTCTGAGGTGAGTCGTCCCAAATCGATTCGGGAAGGAGCCAAATGAACCTTTACCAACTCCTCGGCTATTTGCAGCGAGTCGAAAATGGATACGGGCTTCTTCACCATCTCCTTGGCGTACTGGTGCAAAGCCAATATCTGGCTGGCACTACGGTCAACCAATTGGTTGCGGAACATGATCAACTCTACCGAGCGGTCATACCAAAGTGTACCTAGGATTTTAATCAAGTCTATTGCAGCTTTCTCCTGCTTGACCCAGTCGCCCAACCCGGATTCATAGCTGGAACGGGTAGCGGTTTCGTTCATCAATTCTGTTGACATGGTTATGGATTTGTTAGGGAAACGGACTGCAAATATACCAAAAAGAATCGTTCAAAAATTGAGTTTAAATACTTGTTATACAGCTATATAAGTACTTGGTTCAACAAACTGCCAATGGGTATAAAACGAAGAGCCCGACTTTCGTCGGGCCCTTCAACCTAACACATAACACAATTGAAAACTTATAACCCAAATCCGTAGTAGGCACGGGTACCGTTGGGGTAAATACCCTCTATAAGTACACCGCCCTTTTTGCTGTTCAGTATGTTCACGATGTCATCGGGGGTTGAAACCGGACGATTGTCGATGCTTTGTATGATGAAACCTTCGCGGATCCCTGCATTACGCAGCTTGCCGGCATCTAGTTTCGAGATCTTAACTCCACTGCGAATGCCCAGCTTGGCACCTTCTTCCCTGGATAGCGTTTCGAAATCGGCTCCCAAAGTTGAAACCGACTCGTTCTTTACAACTCTGGTATCGCCATCTTTATTGCGTAAAGTCACCGTAACATTTTTCGAAACACCATTCCTGCTGATGGCCACTTCTACTTTGTCGCCAGGTCGGTACTTACTAACCTGCTCTTGCAATTCGGGAGAAGAGTTCACAGGAACTCCACCAACGGTGATGATGATGTCCCCTTCTTCAATACCTGCCGACTCGGCAGCGCCGCCTTCGGTAAGTCCAGCCACATACACACCATTCAGTTTTTTGAAGCCCTTCTCTTCGGCAAGCTTGGAGTCGATGTCGCGGATGCTAACGCCGATGAATGCTCGCTGCACCTTGCCATATTCAATCAAATCGCTTACCACCTTGCGCACGATGTTAACAGGGATGGCGAATGAATATCCTGAATAAGAACCCGTGCTGGAAGCGATTGCCGTGTTGATACCAATCAAACTGCCTTCGGTATCCACTAAAGCGCCACCACTGTTACCAGGGTTCACGGCAGCATCAGTTTGTATGAAAGATTCGATGGGGAATTGCTGATCAGGCAGGATGGAAATATTTCGTGCCTTGGCACTCACTATACCTGCTGTTACCGTAGAAGTAAGGTTGAAGGGGTTACCTACCGCCAGCACCCACTCTCCTACTTTAACATCATAAGAGTTACCATAAGGAAGGTATGGCAGGCCTTTGTCTTCAATCTTCAACAGTGCAAGATCTGTGGAAGGATCCGTTCCAATAACCTTGGCTTGCAAAGTACGCTTGTCGTGCAGCGTAACCTCTACGCGATCGGAGTTCTCAACCACGTGGTTGTTGGTTACAATAAAACCGTCGTCAGTAATGATGACACCTGAACCAGCGCTACGGGCGGGTTGCGGATTACTGTATCCGCGGTTGCCCCAAAAGAAATCCTGAAAAGGATTCACATAACCGCTGTTAGATGATACGGAGTAGGTGGTTTTAACGTGTACTACGGCGGGCACCGTAGCCTCTGATGCAGCTACGAATGTGGAAGGCATCGATTGTCCGGATGCGCCAACCATTCGAGCAGGTGGATTAGATAATAACAGGTTTCTACCTGATTGGGCGTACTCTCCGAAATATCCGGTAAAAACCGCCGCACCTCCAAAGCCGGCAACTGCCGCCAATGAGGCCATAAGGATGAATTGTTTGAATCGCTGTTTCATGACTTTAAAAATTGGTGAAGTAATGTGCGTTCAAATCAAATGTTTTGGAATTTCGACCATGCGAAACTAGTTTGAGTAAATGAACGCTTTATGAAGACAAATATGATTGCATTTGGTTAAAAATACGATGATATTACGCATACACCACACCTAAGCAAAGGTTATATTTGCGAACCTACTCAAAGCCCTGATTTCACCATAAACACTGGTTTTCAGAAACTTAATAATTATGGAAATACCTTTTTTCAAGTTTCACGGGGCCATGAATGATTTTGTGGTGCTGGATGGCCGCAATACTGCGATTCCAGAGCTTACAATTGAGCTGGTTCAACTGCTTTGTAACAGAAGAAGTGGCATCGGAGCCGATGGCGTCATATTATTAAAGGAACAGCCTAACGGCCTTCGCATGGTTTACTTTAACAGTGATGGCAAGGAGGGCAGCATGTGTGGCAATGGCGGTAGGTGTTTCGCCGCTTTCGCGAGGATGCTCGGACTCGCAGGAGAGCAAGTGGATTTTGAAGCGTATGATGGTCCACACCGGGCGTTTGTTTTGTCGTCGCACAACAACCATTACACCGTGCAGTTGGAAATGACCGATGTAACAGGAGTTGAAAAGCTGAACGATTGCATGGTGTTGGATACCGGTTCTCCGCATTACATCACTTTCGTGGATGACTTGGACGCGGTGGATGTATTCAACGCAGGCAAATCCGTTCGCTACACAGAGCGCTTTGCTAAAGAAGGAATCAATGTGAATTTCGTGCAACCTACCTCGGAAGCATTGCATATTCGAACATACGAGCGCGGTGTTGAAGCTGAAACCATGGCATGTGGTACCGGAAGTGTGGCAGCCGCCATTGCAGCTTACGAATCGGGATTGGTATCATCCAACAACAACAT
>JBJTQS010000241.1:0-3843 GCA_046075765.1 Bacteroidota bacterium | reverse complement strand
GTGAAGGCTTTGTTTTCGACCAGCCCCAAAGATGTTTTTCCTTTTGATTTGTTCGCGGCATCCTTTTGGCTGGTTACCCGATACGAGGAGTATCTTCCACACTTGCGTGATACACACGATCGTTTCGACAGCTCCGAAAGCTTGGCGTACCAAAAAGGTTTTTTGCAAAAGCCTTTAGTAAATATATATGCCAAACTCCTTCACGACATCCTTCTAAACAGATATCCTGATTTGAACTGTACAACTAGAAAGTACCGATTCATTTCTACTATCGATATAGATAATGCGTGGGCTTATTTGGAAAAGGGATTCATGCGTACTGCTGGTGCATACGCCCGTTCCCTGGTTAATCTCGATTTCGAAGAGTTCATGGAAAGGACCAAGGTGCTGCTTGGTTTAATAAAAGATCCATACGACACCTACGAGTTCCAATTGGAGTTACAAAAACGCCATCGCTTTAAATCCATGTATTTTTTTCTATTGGGTCGATACGGTGTAAATGACAAAAATGTACCAGTAGAGTCGCGCAAATTCCAATCGCTCATACAGTCATTGGCTGATTACGCTGAAGCTGGCATTCATCCATCCTATGGATCAAACAGAAGGCCTTCTCTTTTGAAAACAGAATTGGCCAAACTTACTAGGATATTGAAAAGAGAAGTGCATCATAGCCGGCAGCATTTCTTGGTGTTGAAATTACCTGAGACTTATCGCAGGCTTTTGGAGTTGGATATCACCGACGATTACACCATGGGCATGAACCTGCAGGTGGGATTCAGGGCATCTATCTGTACGCCATTTTATTTTTATGACCTCGACAATGAACAGGTGACTTCGTTACGGATTCACCCGTTCGCAGTAATGGATGCCACGTTGAAATATTACATGCGCATCAAGCCCGAGGAGGCCATGGACCATATCCGGCCAGTAATTCGCGAAGTGCGTCAAGTCAACGGAGATTTTATAAGCTTGTGGCACAACGAATCACTTTCTGAAAATAAAATCTGGGCAGGTTGGCGTGATGTTTATCGCCAAATGGTGGAGGAAGCGGTATGATAGCTTCCGGGATCCGATTGCTGCAACGCAGCCAAATCAACGACGCCCAATGGAACAAGGCTCTCGAAGGCTCCACAAATGGTAATATTTACGCTTACTCTTGGTATTTGGACGCGGTAAGTCCGGGTTGGTGCGCCTTGGTTGCGGGCGACTACCAATCCATCATGCCACTGCCAATCAGAAATAAGTATCTGGTTGATTATGCTTTTATGCCTCCTTATTGCCAACAGTTGGGTGTTTTCTCACCAAAAATTGTCGGCTCAGATATATTAAATAGTTTTTTGAATGCCATTCCACGGCAAGTGCGTTTCGTTGATTTGAATCTGAATGCATATAATAATGACATTCCGAAAGAACTCAAATCCGAATCCAAGTTGAATTTGATACTCAAACTGAATAGAAGTATCGAAGACATTCGCAATGGTTATTCCACCAACCACAAGCGAAATATCCGCAAGTTTCGGGATTCGGGATTAGTAATTGAAAAGCAAGAAAACCCTGAGGAGGTAATTCGTCTTTTCGAATCGGGTAGAGGAGGGTCGCTAGGGCGTTATCCAGACAAGGATCACAAGATTTTCAGACGACTCTTTGCTGCAGTTCAAGAAAACGCCCATGTTCATACATTGGTTGCCAGAAACGAGGAAGGTCAATCATTGGGCGGGGCAGTGTTCTTCGAAACTCTTGGAGGAAGCTACTTCATTTTTTCAGGTGTTTCGAAACAGGGTAGGGAATACGCTGTCATGCACGGGTTAGTTGATTACTACTTAAGCGAAAAATCCATGGCTATCAGCTTCCTGGATTTCGAGGGTTCGAACATCCCCGAATTGGCTCGCTTTTACGCAGGATTTGGAGCTGATGAATCCGTATATTTACACATTGTAATGAATAGGCTTCCGTTTCCTTTCTGTTATCTCAAACCCCGGTGATGGAAATTCGCCTCATTATCGAATTTGCTTAATCAACTAAAAAAACTTTGAAAATGGTCAGGATACTGTCTGAACAAAATTCAATCGTAAATCGGTTCATTGCTGAACTCAGGGACATAAGTATTCAAAATGATCGTGCGCGTTTCAGACGCAACTTGGAACGAATAGGTGAGATTGCAGCTTATGAGATTAGCAAGACGCTGCCATATCACTCAAAAGACTTCACCACACCTTTGGGTGTAGCTCCCATGGATGTACCATCAGAGCAACCTGTTGTAGCCACTATCCTCAGAGCTGGTTTGCCGTTGCACCAGGGCGTGCTGAATTATTTCGATCATGCCGACAATGCATTCATATCCGCATACAGAAAGCATCACAAGGATGGTAGTTTTGAAATCAGCTTGGAATATGTTGCAGCTCCATCCTTAGATGGCAGGATTGTGATTTTGACCGATCCGATGTTGGCTACAGGACAGTCGATGGTGATGACCTACAAAGCCATGTTGGAGCGCGGCGTACCAGCGCATACCCACGTTGTTTCGGTTATTGCCAGTAGTCTTGGTGTGGAGTATGTTAAGAAACATCTATCCTCCAACATTACACTTTGGATTGGAGCCGTTGACGAAGAGCTTACCGCTCAGTCTTACATCGTGCCCGGATTGGGAGATGCGGGCGACTTGGCCTATGGTGAAAAAGCCTGATTAAATTAAATAAGTTAACCGATTCGTGGAAGAGTTACTCAGGATCATTCTGATTATCCTGGTCAGTAGTGTGAAATTCGTGGCAGGTCCAACTTTCGCTTATTTGGACCGCGACTATGGTTTCACTTTTTTCGAAACCGTAACTTATTGCGTGGTGGGTGGGATGTTAGGCGTTTGGTTTTTCACTTTCTTCAGCTTGGAAATCCAAATTGGTATCAATTGGGTGCGACGAAAAGCTCTTAAGGCCATAAACGGAACCAAATTGATTATCCGACCAGGGCATCAAGAAGATCTGGTGCATCCGGTGAATGAGCGTAAACGAATATTCACGAAAAGTTCCAGGCGCTTCGTAAAATTGTGGCGCAAATATGGCTTGGTTGGGGTCGCCTTCTTAACCCCGGTAGTCATTTCCATACCGGTAGGAACCGTAATTCTGAATCTCTTTGAAGATCATAAAGGGAAGATATTCCTGTACATGTTCGTTTCCATTCTGTTTTGGTCTTTGGTTCTCACGGGCGCATTCGAGTTGTTTCATGTTGTAAATGTGCCTGAGTTGAAAGAAAGGGTTGTTGGATGAAAAATATTCGAGCTGTATTATTTGATTTAGACCACACCTTGTGGGATTTCCGTGCCAACTCCCGCGAAACAATAGCTGATCTTTACCATAGGCATCAACTACAGGCATTGGGTGTGTTATCACTTGATGAATTCATATCTGTTTACGAGCGTATCAATCACGACATGTGGAATGCCTACTCTACAGGACAAATCGGCAAGGAGTTTTTAAGGAAGGGAAGGTTTGCAAACACATTAGAGCGATTTTCAATACATGATGATGCCCTTGCCGAATCCTTGGCAGCTGATTATGTGAAGGAGAGCCCGTTAAAGAAGAACCTTTTTCCGTACGCGCATGAAACGCTAACGCATCTTCAAGGTCGTTACAGTTTATTGATGATCACCAATGGTTTCACCGAAGTGCAGCATGTAAAAGTCGCTAATAGCGGATTGAAGCCCTATTTTGATCATGTTATTGTTTCGGAGCAGACAGGATTTAAAAAGCCTCACAAAGCAATATTCGACTATGCTGCATCCTTGGCATCCACCACTTCAGATAAGTGTCTGATGGTAGGCGATAACTTGGAGGCCGACATCCATGGCGC
>JBJTQS010000240.1:0-6859 GCA_046075765.1 Bacteroidota bacterium | reverse complement strand
CGCTTCGACGGAGCTCAGCGCAAGTGAACTCAGGGCAAGCAAGCTCAGGGCAAGTCGTAAATCGTACGTCGTAAATCGTAAATCGTAAATCGAATTCCTATTTTTGGAGCATGAAAAAGCTCACCGATGCACAAATCCGCTTCATTGATAAGTTGGAGCCCGGACAACGTGCCAATGCCATTGTGACTGGATTCGCTGATTTTGGTGCATTTGTTTCGATTGGGATGGTGAGTGGGTTGCTACACAATAGAAACATCAAATGGGGTAGGATAGACGATCCCAAAAACTACTTGCGGCTTAAACAAAAGTTGGAAGTGATGATTTTGGAAGTTGATCGCGAAAAGCATCGTTTTACGGTTGGACTCAAGCAACTGCATATTGACCCATGGGATCGGTTTTTAGAGCGACATAAGGTTGGAGATGTGATTGCCGCAACCGCTTTATTGAGAAAGGAATTCGGTTGGGTGATGGAAGTGGTCCCTGGGATTGAAGGATTACTCCACAATTCAGAATTGGCAAACAATTTAGAATTGATGGAAGAGGGGCAAGCCCTTGAATTGGTTATCCGCAAACTGGATGCCACTGATCGCAAGCTCTACCTGGGTTTGTGATTATTCATTAAATTAATTTACTTCTACTAGCAAATCATACGTTCAGCACATGAAAAAAATCGTCCTTTTACTTGTTATGGTCCTCTCAAGCGTCGCTTCGTTCGGGCAAAATTGTTTTGTTTCGGCAAACGTTCAAAACCCTTGCGTCACAGGTTGCAATTTGTCGGCAGTTTTATTTTTCCAAGGACCTAATATGCCTTTTACTGTTACTGTTACTGGACCGTCTTTCACTTTAGGTCCGGTTCTGGTAGCTTCAGTGCTCCAATTAAGCAACCTTTGTCCAGGCACCTATCAAGTAAGTATTGTAGATAACCAAGGGTTTAATTGCAGTGTAACGCCCGTTAACATCATTGGGTTGCCTGCTGTAGTTTTATCCTATCAGGTAACCAATGCTAGTTGTCCAACTTGTAACGATGGGGCAGTGGTTTTATCTGCCTCTGGAGGAGCCCCCCCTTATACCTATAATTTCAGCACGGGATCTACCACCACCTTCCAGAACAACTTGCTGCCAGGGAGCTATTATGCCTACGTTACAGATGCAAATGGATGTACAGATGTTGATACTATTGTTGTAGGTGTTGGTGGGAATTCCAACTTTACCGTTTCTGGAGAGTTGTATTTGGATATCAATAGTAACGGGCTGAAAGATGCTGGAGAGCCTGGAATGGGTAACCAACAAGCCGTTATCACACCTCCTGGATCCAACCTCATTTCATCACCTCTTGGAGGATATGGTTCAATTGTGGCGGCAGGAAACTATGCAATATCATACGACACCTTGCCGGGATGGAGTCTAACGTCCTCACCTGCCACATACAATGTTTCAGTTACCACCGCTTCTATAGGTGGTTTGGATTTCGGTATCACTCCTGATTCTATTGCTGCCAGTGGTTTGCTGAGTTTAACAAGTGGTTTGCCAAGGTGCAATTGGACAGTTCCCTACTATATCAATTTTCACAACAACGGATTTACGCCTTTAACCGGATCAATTTCATTCAACCACGACCCACTACTTACCTACTTAAGCTCTACGGTTCCGTTTTCTTCCCAAGTTGGGAATGTTGTTAACTTCAATTTCACCAATTTATATGCTGGTCAAACATTCAGCACAGTGGTTTACATGCAGGAGCCAGGACCAGGATTTACATTGGCCAACTACCTAAATGTTAATTGTGGCGATCCTTTCAGCAACCAGATTGCTTTTACTGATACTTTGATTCAATTGGTTTCTTGTTCTTATGATCCTAACGACAAAGCCGTTTATCCAGCCGGAATTGGTCCATTGAACTATGTATCCATGGATCAGCGTTTGGAGTATCTGATCCGATTCCAAAACACTGGGAACGACACGGCATTCAAAGTAGTGATTGTTGATACTTTGGCTGTGGGCTTAGACAAATCTTCATTCACCATATTGGGCTCATCCCATCCGATGAATACTGAGATTACTTCGAATGGTACGGCCACGTTCACATTTAACAACATTCTGCTTCCAGACTCGAATGTAAACGAGCCAGGCAGCCATGGATATGTGTTGTTCAGTATTAGTGGCAACTTTACGAATCCCGACCCAACCACTGTAAACAATACGGCCTATATTTATTTCGATCTAAATGCGCCTGTTCAAACAAATACCACACTCACTACTTTCAGCGATAACTACCTGGGTATTGATGATTTGGTTTCCAACTCTGTGATTTCAATTGCTCCCAATCCGTTCAATGGCGAGGCGAGTATTACTTGCGAAAGCTGTCAAGGCGAATATTTGCTGCTGCTAACAGATCTTGTGGGCAAAGTGGTGCAAACCCAGTCGGTTTCGGGCAGTAATTGGACGATTTCCAAGGGCTCCTTAACTCAGGGGACATATGTGCTTGAGGCTCGCTCAGCTCGAACAGGTCAATCGAACAGATTGAAGGTCACTGTTTACTGATAGCCTATTTTTAATCCGTAAGAACTACTTTTGTGGGCCTGAAAATGAGCCCTATGATTCGCATACTCGCAAACGACGGCATCGACGACGCAGGAAGGAAGATATTCCTAGACGCTGGTTTCGAAGTTATAATTGATAAGGTGCCGCAAGATTCTTTGTCATCGGGTCTCTCCGGCTTTGATGCCGTATTGGTTCGCAGTGCTACCCAGGTACGCAAGGAACATATCGATGCCAACCCGCAGCTGAAATTGATTGGTCGCGCCGGCGTAGGAATGGATAACATCGATGTGTCATACGCCCGTGAAAAGGGATTGCATGTGGTGAATACTCCTGATGCGAGTTCAGAATCGGTTGCCGAATTGGTTTTCGCGCACATGTTCACCATGGCTCGTCAGTTGCATCATGCCAACCGCCACATGCCTGCTTGCGATTCTGCGGAAGCGTTCAACAAACTCAAGAAGCAATACTCATCAGGTTTCGAGTTAAAGGGAAAAACCTTGGGCATTGTTGGGTTCGGTAAAATCGGTCAATCGGTTGCCCGGATGGCTTTGGCCTTTGGTATGGAAGTGAAGCCTTTTAAGTTGAACGCATCGGATGTTAAAATCGGAATCGATTTTTTCAAAACCCATAGCGACACCACCTTGATGGTGACTATGAAATGTGTGCCTTTTGAAGACCTGTTGCAGAGCAGCGACTTCATCACATTGCATGTTCCATTTCCAAAAGGTGCTCCTCCTGTAATAGCTGCTAAGGAATTCTCTCAGATGAAAAAGGGCGTTTGTGTGATCAACACTTCCCGTGGTGGCGCCATCCGCGAAAGCGATCTGTTGGAAGCCTTACAAAACGGCACGGTTGGGCACGCCGCTTTAGACGTATTTGAAGGAGAGCCCGTGATTCGCGAAGAATTAAGACATCATCCTCGCGTTTCATTGACTCCGCATATTGGAGGGTCTACCGTAGAAGCTCAAGAACGAATCGGAATAGAATTAGCCACCAAGGTGGTTCAATTGTTCAAATCATAAAACTGAAATACAATTATCATGGCCATATTAAAACCTTTCAAAGGAATCCGACCACTCGCATCTGATGTTGCACACATTGCAAGCAAGCCGTACGATGTTTTGAACGAGCGCGAGGCGCGACAAGAGTGTGAAGGCAATCCTGATTCCTTTTATCATGTCATCAAACCGGAAATCGATTTTCCTGATGATTTTGATCACTATGCTCCTGAAATTTACAAGAAAGGTAAAGAGAACTTTGACCGCATGTTGCATTCGGGTCTGTTTAGCAAGGATTCAAAAGAATGCTATTACATATATCGTCAGGTAATGAATGGCCGTAGCCAGGACGGAATTGTCGGTTGCGCGCATATTGACGATTACTTCAACAATGTGATCAAGAAGCATGAGCTCACTCGACCAGACAAGGAAGAGGATCGCAAGAATCACATCCGATACAGCCATTTGAACTACGAGCCTGTTTTTTTCGCTTACCCCAAGGTGTCCCGATTGGATGAGATCGTTTCAGGCATAACTGCGGGCGATCCGGTTTACGATTTTACTGCTGATGATGGAATCCGTCATGTGCTTTGGGTGGTTGACAACGATCAATCAATTGCAGCCATCACCGAAGAGTTTTCAAAAATACCTGCCACTTATGTGGCGGATGGTCACCATCGAACCGCTGCAGCTGCTTTGGTAGGGAAAGAATTGCGCGATGCCAATCCGAATCATCGAGGTGATGAAGAATACAATTATTTCCTTGCCGTACATTTTCCTGATGACCAATTGGCTATTATGGATTATAACAGGGTGGTGAAGGATCTGAATGGCATGAATGATGAGCAATTCATCGAAGCGCTTTCAAAGTCGTTTGATGTGGAGGTCAAAGGGGCAACCGCATACAGACCTAACACACTGCACAACTTCGCCATGTTTCTTTCCGGCAAATGGTATTCATTGACGGCTAAGCAA
Organism: Bacteroidota bacterium; assembly: GCA_046075765.1. Taxonomy (GTDB): domain Bacteria; phylum Bacteroidota; class Bacteroidia; order AKYH767-A; family OLB10; genus JALRAP01. The sequence continues at coordinate 2,345 of JBJTQS010000240.1, read as the reverse complement.
GGAACTTTCAATGATACGGATCCGATAGGCGTGTTGGATGTGACAATTTTATCGGAGCAGATTCTGTCGCCGCTATTGAACATCAAAGATTTGCGTATCGACAAACGAGTTGAATTCGTAGGCGGTTTGCGTGGATTGGGTGAATTGGAAAAGCGTGTGAACAGCGGTGAGATGCGAGCGGCTTTTGCATTGTATCCTGTTACAATGAAGCAGTTGATTGACATTGCCGACTCTGGAAACATCATGCCTCCCAAAACTACTTGGTTCGAACCCAAGTTGCGCAGCGGATTGGTGCTGCACGATTTGAAGGATTGAATCGATCAATTTTCATCGGTTAGGCTGTAAAGCAACAAGGTGGTATTGTTGTCTATAGGAATGCGTTTCTCAAGCATATGATTGCTTAGAAAACGTACTTTGTTGATGTTGTTTTTTTCGAATGAAAGATCTGCTGTTTGGTTGAGATTGTTGCTTAAGACTATAGCCGTTTTGCCAGAGTATGCATTTTCAGGATTAAGCAGGTCTGATGATAATGCATATATGCCGATGTATGTTCTTACGCTGGCCTCCATCGGGAATTGTGTCAGTATTGCATCACCGCTTTTTAGTTCCTTGTTTATTTCTTCGAAAAGCTTTTGATGGTTGGCGATAGGAGTTACATCGTAATCCCCTCTCGCTATTGTTGGATTGAAGCTGCTGATTAAAGAAGCTACCATTAAAATGATTGGAATGTATGCGAATGGAATTTTTACTCGAATTGTTTCGCTTTTCAGTATTTTGAACAGGCTATTTACAGATAGGATGTATGCCAATGGCAGTAAAATCGAAACGAATCTCATAGGAGGTGTTTGCATGGGTAGTATCCAACAAGCCAAAGCGAAAATCATCAAAGATACCAGGACTATTCTTGGTGCCTTATCCTTGAATAATCCCCAAATGAGTCCTATTCCCAGCATAGCTATAAAGAAAAGCGGTATGCCAGTCGTGGTATATTTAAAAGATCCGACGAAGAAATTCAACAAGTCTTTTGCTTTGTCTAGGTTTGGAAGGGTTGTTGCCACAATTGATTCTGAATGAAACTCCTTTGTGAAAAGTATCGCAGGTAAGTAAAACAGTACGGATAAAATAATCGTATAGGCCAACGACTTGATCTGTTGTCTGATAGAATAGGATTGTAGGTATCGATTTTTTATAAAAAAATAAATGTGCAAAATCGCGATACCTAAAATGGCTATTGGTGAGATCATACAAGCCAGCGATTGGAACATTACCGCAAATACAAAGTGTTTAGTTGATTTTTCATCTATCATTCGATGCAGCGAATACCAAATGAGAGCCATGCAGCACGCCATCATACTATATCCTCTGCCATTGGTTGAGTAAACCACCATTGTGGAGGATATGGCGACCAAGAATGAGGCAATGGCAGCGGTTGGCAATCCAAAAAGTTTTCGGGATGTAAAGAATGTAATCGCTATCAAAAGTAGGCCCGCAGCTAATGCAGGAAACCTCAAGGAAAAGTGAGATAACCCAAAAGCTCCAACAGAAAACTTCATGGTTACGGTGTGTAAAATGTGATTGTTGGGGTAGTCGTACAGGAAAACCGGGTCTGGCCAAGGATTAGCTGCGTAGTGGATGTATGAAAACGCCTCGTCATAGCACAATGGCGCCTCCAGTTGAGGTGTTCTGTAAATGATTGAAATAGCCAAGATCACTAACAACAGCATGCTGGCAAGCATGTTTTCTGTCAACGATTTTGAAATCGAATTTCTTATGCTAATCAATTTTGTTTCTAATAGGAATCCAAACTTCTTCCATGGCATTAGGGTCATCAACCTTATGGCCTTCTGGCATGATTTCAAAATGTGGGCGTTGGTCTATTTCGAAGCCTGAACTTGGAAGCCATTCATTGAATATGTGGTGAAAAGTTTTGAATGCTAAAGCGGCTGGACCATGATGGATGAATACAGCGTATGTGCCGTCCATGATTTCAAGGGTTTCCATAGTGTCGGGCGCATTGCCTGGCGTCTCCATGGTGGCCCATTTCGTGAATTCCTTGCTAGGATCGAAGTAGTCGAAATAATCGACGGGGTATTGTGATACGGAAAAGTATCTTGTGCCAAATTTATCGGGCATCAACATGCGATCCTTCATGAATTTTTGCCACAAGGATCTTGTATGGTCGTTGGTTAAGGATGTCTCTGTTTTGTATCCGGCTAATAGGAGGTAGCCGCAATTTTTTATTGTTGGAGTCATATTTGAATTTGTAAATCGGTTTTGCGTTTAACGGCTAATAAAAGTAAGTACGCAAACCAAATGGATTTCAGTACGGGTTGAAAGGTTTTTAA